>JANLST010000327.1:0-6593 GCA_031362505.1 Sphingomonadales bacterium | reverse complement strand
GGCGAATGGCGCGATTGGCTCGGTTTGTCAGTTTTCCACCGAATCCGCCTGCTTATGCCAAAGCGTTCGAAACGATAGGACCGGCAGCCGTAAAGCTAGGGCAGTCGCTCGCTACGCGTCCGGATCTCGTGGGAGAAGCAGCGGCTCGCGATCTGCTGCGGCTGCAGGATTCGCTTCCGGCGCTCCCATACACCAAGATCAAGGCCGCGATTGAGGCAGGTCTCGGAGCGCCAGTTGACGTCCTGTTCCAGTCGATTGATCCACACCCGGTGGGCGCCGCGTCCATCGCGCAGGTGCACCGTGCGATCACGACTGAGGGCCGGAACGTCGCAATCAAGGTTCTGCGTCCGGGCATCGAAGAGAAGTTTGCGGGCGATATCGAAACCTATGAATGGATCGCAATTCAAGCAGCCGCGCGGGGAGGGGAAATTGCCCGGCTTCGGCCGCGGGAAGTTATCGCCACGTTCAAACAATGGACGCTGCGAGAGCTTGATCTGCGCCGCGAAGCGGCATCGGCATCCGAGCTGGCGGACGCAATGGCAGGGGAGGATGGCTATGTCGTCCCTGCGATCGACTGGAAACGAACGAGCAGGCGGGTCATGACGCTCGACTGGGTCGACGGAATCAAGCTTACGGATCGTGCGGCGTTGCTGGCAGCTGGGCACGATCTCAACCATTTGGCAAAGACACTTGTTCAGGCGTTCCTTCGGCAGGCGATCGCAGAAGGCTTCTTCCATGCCGATCTTCATCAGGGCAATTTGTTCGTCACTCCTGAAGGTCGGATCGCGGCGATCGATTTCGGGATCATGGGCCGCGTCAACCGGCAGGCTCGATTGTGGCTGGCCGAGATCCTCCACGGCTTGATCACCGGCAATTATCGCCGCGTCGCTGAAATCCATTTCGACGCACAATATGTGCCCGGACATCACAGCATCGATGAATTCACCACGGCGCTGCGGGCCGTGGGGGAGCCGATCCGCGGGATTGCAGTGAAAGATATCAGTGTCGGCAACATGCTGGACGGGTTATTCGCGATCACCCGCGAATTCGATATGCCGACGCAGCCACATTTGTTGTTGCTCCAGAAGACGATGGTGATGGTTGAAGGGGTCGCATCCACGCTCGATCCGGAGATCAATATGTGGGAGGTCGCCGGGCCTTTTGTCTCGGAATGGCTTCGCGATGAGCTTGGACCCGAAGCGATTGCTGCCAATGCGATCCAGCGCGGACTAAAGCTGCTCGGCGATTTGCCGGACTTGTTGCGCCGCATCGAAGCGGCCTACCCCAAGCCGGGGGCCGCACCGCCAGGGCCACCGCTGGCTGAAATCGAGGTTGTGCAGGCAAACTGGCTCCCTCGCCTCGGATTACTTGCATTCGGCGCGCTCGCTGGCGGAGCGGCCACCTATTTCCTATATGGTCTCTCATGACCGGCAAACGCATCCTCCTGATCATCGGCGGCGGCATTGCAGCCTACAAGGCGTGCGAGCTTGTGCGGCTGTTAAAAAAGGAAGGCGCCTCAGTCCGTTGCGTGCTGACGAAGGCCGCGCACAAGTTCGTGACGGTGATGACGCTGGCCGCTTTGTCCGAAGACAAGGTCTATACCGACCTGTTCGATTTGAAGGATGAGGCCGAGATGGGCCATATCCAGCTTTCAAGGCAGGCTGACCTGGTGGTGGTCGCTCCGGCCACTGCCGACTTGATGGCGAAGATGGCTCACGGCATCGCCGACGATCTGGCGACGACCTTGCTTCTTGCCACGGACAAGCCGGTACTGGCAGTTCCTGCGATGAACGTCCGGATGTGGCAACATGCCGCAACCCGCCGCAACGTTGCAACGCTGCGGCATGACAATGTGCTGGTGCTGGAACCTGATGAAGGCCCGATGGCCTGCGGGGAGTTCGGGCCGGGGCGCTTGCCTGAGCCGGAATCGATACTCGAAGCCATCAAGCGCACATTGGCGCAGCCAATTAACCCGCTCGCCGGCCAGCCGGATTTTTCGGGAGATATCCCGCAACGGCTTGCTGGCAAGCATGTCATCGTTACTGCGGGCCCGACGCATGAGCCGATCGATCCCGTGCGGGTGATCGCCAATCGTTCCTCAGGTAAGCAGGGCTTTGCCATTGCCGGTGCCCTTGCCGCGGTGGGCGCGCGTGTGACGATGGTGGCAGGGCCCGTTGCCCTTGGCACACCGGCTGGCGTGACGCGGATCGATGTAGAGACTGCGCGCGAAATGGAGGCCGCTGTTACGTCTGCCTTACCCGCAGATGCTGCTGTACTGGTGGCGGCAGTGGCCGACTGGCGCGTAGATGAGGCGCCCGAAAAACTGAAGAAAGAAAGGGGGCCGCCGGCGCTCAGCTGGCACAAGAATCCGGATATTCTGGCAGAACTTGGCCAATCATCAAAACGCCCGAAACTGCTTATCGGCTTTGCGGCCGAAACTGAAAAGGCGATTGAACACGCCACATCCAAGCGCGAACGCAAGGGCTGCGACTGGATTATTGCGAATGACGTTTCGATCGACAGGATGGGCGCCGAAGATAATCGAGTGCACCTGATCACCGAAACAGGCACCGAAAGCTGGGAACGAATGGACAAACACGCTGTCGCACGAAAACTTGTAGAAAAGATCGCCGATGCGATCGCCTGAAATTGCTATTGCAGTCCAGCGCCTGCCACATGGCGAGGGACTTGCCCTCCCCGGTTATGCCACGGCAGGAGCGGCGGGCATGGATGTTGTCTCTGCTGAAGATGTGATTCTTGCACCTGGAGCGCGTCACGCTGTGGCGACAGGTTTCGCAATGGCAATTCCGGATGGTTATGAAGTGCAGGTTCGCCCGCGTTCGGGACTTGCGCTTAAATACGGTGTTACATGCCTCAACACGCCGGGCACGATCGACAGCGATTACCGCGGCGAAGTAAAGGTGATTCTCGCCAATCTCGGCGCTGACGCCTTTCCAATCAAGCGCGGGGATCGCATTGCCCAACTTATTCCGGCATCCGTCCAGCGTGCTGTTCTCGATGAAGTCGCCAGTCTGGATGAAACAAATCGCGGAACTGGTGGATTCGGCTCGACCGGAGTATGACACTAAGCGACGATCAGCTTGAGCGTTACGCCCGTCATATCGTCCTGAAAGAAATCGGAGGGGCAGGGCAGGTCAAACTCGCCGAGGCGCATGTTCTGTTGATCGGAGCAGGCGGCATTGGCTGCCCCGCAATCCAGTATCTGGCAGCGGCTGGCGTCGGAAAACTGACTGTTCTCGACGACGATCAGGTCTCTCTTTCGAATCTTCAGAGACAGATTCTCTATGGAAATCAGGATGTTGGTCGTGACAAGGTTGAAGTGGCCTCAAGCGCGGCGCGGAAGATAAATCCGGATGTTGAATTCGTTGGATTGAAACATCGGCTTACTTCCCAAGACAATGCTGACTTGTTGAACGGTGTCGATACGGTGTTGGATGGTTCGGATAACTTCATGACGCGGCTCATCGTCAATGACCTGTGTCATGCAGCTGAGGTGCCACTTGTGTCCGCCGCAATAGGCCAGTTTCATGGCCAGATTGGAACCTATCGCGGCTGGGAAGCCGACAAGCCTTGCTATCGTTGTTTCGTCGGCGATGCGCACGACCCTGATGACTGTGACAGTTGTTCAGAGATAGGTGTTCTGGGTGCGATGGTCGGGTTGATGGGAAGTTTTGCCGCTATGGAGGCAATCCGAGTAATTACTCGCTTTGGCGATGATCCAGCTGGAAAACTGCATATATTTGACGGACTCGCACCAGCGATGCGCACGATCAACCTCCCCAAGGATCCGGGCTGCTCGACCTGCGGTACAAGCTAAACTTAGCGCGAAAGGCCCAATGCCGTATAGGCGCCCGCAAGCGTCGGCGCGGCCAGCGCGGCGGCTTTTTCGGCCCCTGTCATCAGGATGGCATCGAGCGCGGCTGCATCGGTCCTGAGTGCATTGAAGCGAACTGAAATCGGCCGCAACGTCTCGACCAGCAATTCGCCCAAGGCCGGCTTGAATGTGCCGAAACCCTGTCCGCCAAAGCGTCCCAGCACCGCATCGACATTCTCGTTGGCCAAGGCGGCGTAAATGCCGACCAGGTTTTTTGCTTCTGCACGTCCTTCGAGGCCAGCCGCTTCACTCGGTAGCGGTTCAGGATCGGTTCGGGCCTTGCGGATCTTGGACATCACTGTGTCGGGATCATCGATCAGGTTGATCCGGCTCATGTCGCTAGGATCTGATTTGGACATCTTGGCGCCGCCATCGCGCAACGACATGATCCGCGCAGCGGCTGGCGGAATGATCGGGTCGGGCAGGGTAAACAGGTCCACGCCATAATCGGTGTTGAACTTCTGAGCGATATCCCGGGCCAGTTCGAGATGCTGTTTCTGGTCGTCTCCCACCGGGACGTGCGTCGCCTGATAGAGCAGCACATCCGCAGCCTGGAGCACGGGATAGGTGAACAGGGCCACGCTCGCGCCTTCGCTGTTCTTGCCCGATTTGTCCTTGAACTGCGTCATCCGTTTGAGCCAGCCCATCCGCGCGGTGCCGTTCAGCAGCCATTGCAGTTCGGCATGGGCGGGAACGCGGGCCTGGTTGAACAGAATCGACTTGTCGGTATCGATCCCGCAGGCGACGAGTGCGGCGGTCATTTCACGCGTGTTAGAAACGAGATCTGCAGGCTCATAAGACATTGAGATCGCGTGCATATCCGCGAGAAAATAAAGAGCTTCGCATTCGTCTTGCATCGCCACCCAGTTACGGATGGCACCTAGGTAATTTCCCAAGTGTAGGTTACCAGTCGGCTGTATTCCCGAAACGACCCGCATCAGTCCTCGCTCACTTTCTTGCGGCGAAGCAGGATCATGGCCGCTTCGCGGTCCATCCCTCCATTGAGAAACGCTGTGAGGAGATAAACAAAGCCACCCGCCGCGACGATTGTCCCCACCGCCAGAATACGCTTGCCTGTCGACGATGCAAACCAGGTCGAGAATTGTTCTCGCAAGAAAAAGAGCATCGCAGCCATGACCACCGCAGCCGCTAGCTGTCTCGCGATACGGCCCCATAGCCAGCCTTGTATGCGAAAATGGCCACGGCGGCGGAGGATGATGTATAGCATGACGCAATTCAGCCAGGAGCAGAAGGCGATTGCAGTGGCGAGACCGTAAATTCCAAACGATGGGATCAACGCGAAATTGAGAACGATATTGGCCAACAACACGATGCCAGCGATCTTGACCGGGGTTTTGGTATCCTTGCGGGCATAGAAACCGGGCGTGATAACCTTGACCAGCACATAGGCTGGCAAGCCAGACACAATGATGGCAAGGACATTGCCGGTGATACGAGCGTCTTCAAGGGTGAACCGCCCACCCTGGAACAATGCCGTGCACAGTGGGATCGAAACGATCCACAGCGCGACTGCCGCCGGTAGCGTCAGCAACATCGAGAGTTCGACAGCCTGGCCCTGGATTTTAGCCGCCTCCTCGGGCTGATCCTTGTCAATGAAGCGTGAAATCGCCGGAAGGATCGCGGTTCCGAGGGCGGTTCCTATCACAGATAGCGGCAACTGGTTGAGCCGATCCGAATAATTCATATAGCTCAGCGACCCTTCGGGGAGGCGTGTCGCGAAGAAAGTGTCGATGAACTGGCTCACCTGATAAACACCTGCACCAAGCGTTGCCGGGACAACAACATTGATGAACTGGCGAACGCCAGGCGTCATTTTTGGGCGCCGCAGCCTGAGCGAGATGCCTGCGCGCCTGGCGGCTCCCCAGAGCAGCCAGATCTGCAAAAATCCTCCAATCAGGACGCCAATCGCAAGCGCCTGAGCCGTCTTCACGCCGCCGTCCGGGACGATCAGAAGCGCCGCGACCATCGCAAGGTTAAGCAGCGCTGGCGCAAAAGCGGCTGCAATGAAGCGAGTCATTGAATTGAGTACGCCTGCAAACAACGAAACGAGGCTGATCAGCAAAAGGTAGGGAAAGGTGATCCGCGTCAGATAAACCGCGAGATCGAATTTTTCAGGATTGTCTGCCCATTCGGACGCGAGCGCCCAAACGAAAAGTGGCATGGCCAGTTCGAACACAAGCGTAAAAAGAAACAGGGTCGGCAGGAAAACACCAAGCACCTCTTCTGAAAACTTCCGTGCCTCCTCCATCCCACCGTCGCGGTTCAGACGTTGGCTGAACAATGGCACAAATCCGGCCGAAAAGGCGCCTTCGCCGAACAGGCGACGAAAGGTATTGGGGACTCGAAAGGCAAGCTGGAATGCATCCGCCGCCATTGTCGCGCCCATGATCCGCGACATCAACATGTCGCGGGCAAAGCCGAGGACGCGGCTGACCATCGTCAACCCGCCGATTGTGCCAATGGCTTTGCCGAGTTTCATGAGTCGCTTTTACGCGTTGCCTTCTGTGTCGATCATGGCGGGTTGGCCTTCAGCATTTGCCGCAGCTTGCTGCATATAGAGCGCCCCGAAGTCGATCGGTTCAAGCAAGAGTGGTGGAAATCCGCCATCACGTACTGCGTCGGCCAGCACGCGGCGTGCGAACGGGAAAATGAGCCGCGGACCTTCCGCATAAAGGAA
>JANLST010000318.1:0-4389 GCA_031362505.1 Sphingomonadales bacterium | reverse complement strand
GTTTCGGATCAAAGCGCACGCCGGGTGGCGCTCAGCATTGCGAATTCGCCGTTGGTCAAGACCGCGATCGCGGGCGAAGATGCCAATTGGGGCCGGGTCGTCATGGCTGTCGGAAAGGCTGGCGAACCCGCAGACCGCGACCGACTCTCAATCCGGTTTGGCCATATCCAGATGGCTCGCGATGGCCTGCCGGTCGAGGGCTATGACGAAACGCCTGTCGCGGTGCATCTAAAAGGCAGTGAAATCAGTATCGGAGTTGAGCTTGGTCTTGGTGCAGGGCGTTGCACGGTTTGGACGTGCGACCTGACCCACGGCTATATCTCGATCAACGCCGATTACAGGAGTTAGTGCCGATGGCCGATATCATTCTTCATCATTATCAGGGTTCGCCGTTCAGCGAGCTGTTGCGCGTCGCGCTCGGTCACAAGCAGCTGGCCTGGAAATCAGTGATTATCCCCAATGTCGCTCCGAAGCCCGATTTGACGCCATTGACCGGCGGCTATCGCAAGACGCCCGTTCTCCAGATCGGCGCTGATATTTATTGCGATACGGCCATCGCGATCGAGGCGATCGAATCTTTCAAGCCCGATCCCACATTTTATCCGGCACCGCTCGGTCGCGCTGGTGCGTTTGTTGGTATGTGGGCGGGCGGTCCGATGTTCATGCACATGGTCTGCACTGCGATGGGGCCAGTGCTGGATCTGATCCCCGAGGGTTTCTGGGCGGACCGCAAGGCCTTGTTTGGCTTCGACAAGGAACGCGTAAGGAGCACCTTTCCTCATCTGAAAGCCCAGTTCGAAGCCAGCCTCGCCCGCGCCGAAGATGCTTTGGCCGAAGGGCGATCCTTTTTCAGCGGCGATGCACCCGGCTATTCCGATTTTGCCTTTTACATGGACACATGGTTCCAGATGCGCGCCGACTTCGGGCAGCCGGACGCGCCAGTCCTCAACCCCTTTCCCCACGTCCGCGCATGGCACAGCCGCGTGGCTGCGATCGGACATGGCCAGTCGACCGAGATCTCGGCGCAGGACGCACTCGATATCGCGAAGACATCAAGTTCCTCCGTTATCGAGCTCGTTGAACCGGCCTCCGGTTTTAGCGCTGGTCAGCGTGTGACCGTCAGTACCGAGGATCCGGGCGCGAATCCTGTCGCGGGCAAACTCGTCAGACTCACGTCTCGCGATATAGCGGTTATGCGTGACGATCCCCGGGTGGGCACGGTTTGCGTCCATTTTCCAAGATTGGGCCAGGTTGTGATGCCCGCCTGATGCATCCGCTTTCGCCGCTCGTAGAAGCCTTGCTCCGCGAAACGGCGGAGGCGATCGTTCTCCCGCGCTTCCGCAATCTTGCAGCACATGAGATTGAAGAAAAATCGGCTGGTGAAATTGTGACTGCAGCCGATCGCGAGAGCGAGGCACGGCTGGCTGAAGGACTTCATCTTCTTTTGCCGGGCGCGACCATTGTCGGCGAAGAAGCGTGCGAGACCAATCCCTCATTGGCCAATGGTATCAATGAAGGTGTCGTCTGGCTCATTGACCCGATCGACGGTACGGCAAACTATGCCGAAGGCAAGACTCCGTTTGGGCTCATGATTGCCCTCTTGGACGGTGGCCATCGTCGCGCTGGCTGGATCTTCGATCCGGTTGCCAACCGGATGTGCCATGCCGTCGCTGGCGGGGGTGCGTTCATCAACAGCGAGCCGATCACGGCCCGGGAATGCGACGCTCCGCTGCCTATCGCCGAATTGGGGATGAAGTTCCTGAGTCCCGAGCGTCGAGCCGATGTTTCGCGCCGTGTGGAAAACAAGTTCACAATAGCACCCTTTGTACGATGCGCAGCCGAGCAATATCCACGGCTGGTGCTCGGCCAGAATGATATTGCGCTTTTCGAACGCAGCTTGCCATGGGATCATGCACCAGGCGCACTGTTCGTAGAAGAAGCAGGGGGCGTCGTTCGGCGGCCGGATGGCAGCGAATATCATGTGGGAGACGGGCGCACCGGCCTTATCGCGGCATCATCAAGAAAGATGTGGGATATTGCCGCAAACGTTCTTTTTTATTAGACTTCAACCTTTCTGAAAGCTGACAACTCCATTCGTGTTGCGTTCAAATTCAGTCGCATAATTCCATGATGTCGGGGTCAAAATCGACAGGAGTCACATGATGCGTAGGATCATTACACTTTCCCTTTTGGTCGCCAGCCTTGTTCCGGCAACCGCAATTGCAGCGACATCCAAGCGTGAACTCGCCCGAGACCGGCAAGATGTCAAAGAAGACCGCCGCGATCTTCGTCAGGCTTATCGCACAGGTGATCGCCATGATGTGAGAAATGCCCGAGAGGAGTATCGCGATTCCCGGCGCGAATATCATGAGGACTGGCGCGATTATCGGCGTGGCCATGCGCAGATCTATCGGCGCGGTAATTGGCGCGCGCCTTTCCATTATCAGAGCTTTGGCACCGGTTATCGCCTGCAACCGGGGTATTATGGCCCGCGTTATGTGATCGCCAATCCGGCCTTTTACCGGCTGCCTCCCGCCCATGGATCACAGCGCTGGGTCCGTCATTATGACGATGTCCTGCTGGTCGACATAAGGACAGGGATAGTCCGAAACGTGATTCGCGGCTTTTACTGGTAGCCGCCCACAATAGAGCCATATGGAGGTGATTCCGGGGAGTCTCCCTACTCCCCGGAGCCGCTTTTCGTCGAACACCCGGGACACTTGATCGAACTAATGTGCTTTTGGCATGAAATCGACTAGGGCCTGCGCAACATTTCCCTCCAAGTCCGGAGCCACTTCCATGTCCTTACGCTTTGCCGCCATTTTGCTCGCCGGCCTCTCCCCGATCGCCGTCTCATCGCCCGTCCAGGCCGCACCTGCTGAAAAGCCAAATGCTGCTGCACAACTGAAGCGGCTTTTTGTCGACAGCGATGAGGACAATCTCAAGAGAAACCCGATCAGCGCACTGTTCCGAGGCGATCTGCGTTATGCCGATCGCCTTGGAGATTATATTTCGGACGACTATTTCGCAGCCGAGCGCAAAGCAACCGAAAAGGATTTGAAGCGTCTCAACGCGATCGATCGTGGCGCGCTCAATGCGACCGATCAGATTTCCTATGACGTTTTCAAGTGGCAGACAAACATTGCCCTGCGCGGACTTCAGCCTGACATGCTGGCGCTTACAGCCGTGCGCCCCATCGACCATTTCTTCGGCTTCCATACCTTCTATCCCGATCTCGCTTCGGGTCAGGGTGCTGCACCGTTCAAGACGCTTACCGATTATGAGAATAACCTGAAGCGCCACCGCGAGTTCATCGTGTTGATCGACCGCGCAATCGGTCGATTCCGTGACGGGATCAAATCCGGCGTTGTCCAGCCCAAGCTGGTCGTCAACAATGTGATCGACCAATTAAACCTGCAGCTCGCACAGGGTGTCGAGGGATCGACCTACTACGGGCCGGTCAAGCATTTTCCGGAAGGGATCAGTGCCAACGACCAGTCAAGGCTGCGCGCAGACTATGCCGCTACGATCAGGATGGGGATCATCCCGACTTACACCCGCCTGCGCGATTTTCTGAAAAATGAGTATCTGCCGGTTGCGCGTGACGGCGTTGGCCTTGTCGCGATGAAGGGAGGCCCCAAGCTTTACGATTATCTGATCGAGTCCAATACAACGGTGAAGATGAGCGCGGAGGAAGTTCACACTCTCGGCCTCAGCGAAGTCGCGCGTGTTCGCAAACAGATGGACGAAATCCGCGTACAAACCGGCTTCAGCGGCGACCTGAAGGCCTTCTTCAACTATTTCCGTGACGATCCGAAGTTCAAATTCTCTTCAAAGGCGGATATGCGCGATACATTCCTCTCAATCGGCAAGAAGGTTGACGAACGCGTCCGCGAGCAATTCTCGACGATCCCGAAAAGCCCGCTCGAGATCCGGCCGGTTCCTGATTACAAGGAAAAGACCGATGCCGGCGGATCCTACCAATCGGGCACGCCCGATGGATCGCGACCCGGTGTGTTCTACTATAACAGCTATGACCTTCCTTCGCGTTCGAAGCCCGAAAGTGAAACACTTTATCTGCACGAGGCCGTTCCGGGCCATCATTTCCAGATCAGCCTGGCGCAGGAAAATGATGCCCTTCCCAGCTTCATGCGTTTCGGCGGCAACACCGCCTACGCCGAAGGCTGGGCGCTCTATGCCGAAAGCCTCTGGAAGGAGTTGGGCGTCGAAAGCGATCCCTATTACCGCTTTGGCGGTCTGAACGATGAAATGCTCCGCGCGATGCGGTTGGTCGTCGATTCCGGAATCCACGCCAAGGGTTGGACACGGGATCAGTCGATCCAGTACATGCTCGATAATTCAGGCACGGGCCGCACCGATGCAACTGCG
>JANLST010000310.1:0-2876 GCA_031362505.1 Sphingomonadales bacterium | reverse complement strand
CATTGGGAACAAACATCATCCCGCCGCAATGATCATTGTGGAGGTGAGACGCGATGATCCAGTCGATGCTGGCGGGATCGACGTCGATCGATCGCAGCCTGGCCGCGATGTCCATCCCCTCAAACAGCTCGAGCCCGAATTTTTCCGGCGGAAGGCGCGCCTCGATTTCGCGGCGATTGCGCTCGCCAAGCCCTGTGTCAAACAGCACGCGGCCCTTTGGATGATCGATCAGATAGGCAGGCACCGGCGAACGGACATAGGTTTGGTCTTCCAGCCCCTCGATGAAGAAGCCCGCCTTGCACTGGAACCAACCACAGTTGAATGCAAAAAGGGTTATGCTCATGTCTGGGCCTCCTCAAAGGCCTTCAGCGCCGGATCGAGCCTCTGGCCCGGATCGAGCTGAACACCGAAGCTGTTCAGGAACATGGACACCTGCGTGTATTGGCCAACCGTAAAAACCAGATCCATTTTCTGCAGGTCATTAAAGAACTCCAGGGCAGTCCAATTCGCAGCACTCACGAAAAAGTCGGAGGTCAGATCATCGACAACGCGCAGGATTATGCGATCGCGTTCCTCCCAGCCCTTGGCATCCGGCCCCGCCTTGATCCGCTCAATTTCGGCCTCAGTTAGGCCGGCACCAAGTCCGATCTCCACGTGCTGCGTCCATTCATAGCCCGATTTGCAGTTGAAACCGGTCCGCAGCACCGCAAGTTCGCGATCGCGAGCGGAAAGAGAGTTCCGTTTCGACAGGATGTAATTGCCCCATTGGAGAAACCGCTCAAGCGCCTTGGGAGCATGGGCCAGCGTACGAAAAATGTTGAGAATCCGTCCCGTGGCAATCAACGGCGCGAGCGCGTCTTTCTGGTCATCATCAAGGGTATCGAGGTCAAGTGGCTCGATCCGTGGGGTATTCAGGCGCATAGAAATCGCTCCTGTGGCGTGGTGAATTCACGATCTCCTCCGTCCGTAATGACGCGTGACACAGATGCAAGCGGCCACAGCTTGCCGGTGCCGGTCTTTCCGGTATGACAATTTGGGGAAAGTTCGGCGGAGAATACGCAATGACGGAAAAAAGCTGGAACTACGCCGACCTTTGGGAGTCTGTTGCGGCCTCGCTGCCGGACGAACCGGCAGTCATCCAAGGGTCTGAGCCTCTCAATTGGAGTGACTTTGACGCTCAGGCAAACGGGCTCGCCGCGCATTTTCTGGCCGTCGGCCTGACGCATCAATCCAAGGTTGGCATCTACGCGCAGAATTGCGCCGAGTTTCTGGTAGCGACCTTCGCGGCCTTCAAGGCTGGTATGGTGCCGTTCAACGTCAATTACCGCTACGGGCCAGAAGAGATCGCTTATCTTCTGGACAATGCAGATGCCGAAGCGATCGTGTTCGAGGCTCAATTCGCCAACATTATTTCTCCCGTCCGCGACCGCCTTCCTCACGTCAAAAGCTGGATTGCCGTTGTCCGTGATGGCGAGACCGCGCCTGATTGGGCAACTGACTATGCCGACATCGCGAGTGTTTCCGGCACGGTGAGCGCGCCTTGGGGTCGCAGCGCAAAGGATATGTTGTTCATTTATACGGGCGGTACAACCGGCATGCCGAAGGGTGTGATGTGGCGGCAGGGAGATGTCATAGGCAGGGGTGATTACGGCGCAAACCCGCTCACGGGGCTTCCACCTCTTGAGAGCCCCGCCGATGCCGGGCCGCGCGCGAAGATGCTGCCGCTGCGTCCGCGTTCGTTGGTCGCGCCGCCCTTGATGCACGGCACCGGGATGCTCTCTGCCTATGGCGCGCTGACTGGCGGTGGCTGCGTGATCCTTTTGCCGCAGCGACAATTCAGCGGCGAAGCACTTTGGGAACTGGCCGAACAGCACAAGGCGACAAGCATCGTGATTGTCGGCCTGCCCTTTGCCCAACCGATGCTTGAAGCGCTTGATGCCAATCCGGGGCGCTGGGATCTCTCGTCGGTTATTCTGATGGGGTCTTCTGGTGCGATGTGGTCGAGAGAGAATAAAATCGGCCTGATTGGCCACCTCCCTCAGATTGTGCTTCGCGATATTTTCGCCTCATCCGAAGCGTTGGGTCTTGGCGTATCGATGATGGATGCGGGGTCGGAAATCCAGACGGCCCAATTCGCTTTGGGCGTCGACTGTGCGGTGTTCGCCGAAGATGGGCGGCGTATTGAGCCTGGCTCTGGTGAACGGGGGCGCGTTGCCGTTGGCGGCTTCCTGCCTGTCGGCTATTACAAGGATGAAGCCAAATCAGCAGCGACGTTCCCGGAGATCGAAGGAAGGCGTTGGTCGATCCCCGGAGATTGGGCCGAGATCGCCGTGGATGGCACGTTGACCCTGCTCGGTCGCGGCTCTCAATGCATCAACACCGGGGGCGAAAAGGTGTTCCCTGAAGAGGTCGAGGAAGTGCTGAAACGCCATCCCGCTGTGCGCGACGCGGCCGTAACCGGGATACCCGATCCCCGCTTTGGCGAACGCATTGCAGCGCTGGTGGATCTGATACACGGCAGTACAACCGATGAAGCCGAGCTGATCGCGCACGTGAAAAACACCCTCGCCCACTACAAGGCGCCCCGCCATGTTCTTGTGGTCGACAGTGTGGCCCGTTCGCCGAACGGCAAGCTTGATTACAAAAACATCAAGGCCCGCGCGATGGCTGCATTTTGCGATGCCGCGATCACCGAGTGACGATCCACGGCAAAGTTTGTGTTGCACCGGCTATGGGTAACCCGTTGCGGGGTGAACAATTCGCACGATTGGAAATGATTTGATTGCAGAGGATGATCTCGCACCGATCGGGACCGACACCGGGGTCGATGTCCTGACGCCGGATGATCATGCGAACGACCGATTTGTTGCCGAAAA
>JANLST010000280.1:0-1964 GCA_031362505.1 Sphingomonadales bacterium | reverse complement strand
GGCGCGGTCCAAAGCGGGTCTCGACTACAACAATGACTATTGCCTGGCCTTTGATGTCGTGGCTGGCAAGATTCAGCACGTTCGCGAATACCTCGACAGCGAGCTCGTCACCAAGGTATTCGGCCACGGCTGAACGCTCAAATGTCCCGACGCCGTGTTGTCGCGGTGCTGGGGGCGAACCCTCCGTTTCGACATCCAGGGTCGCCCATCGGCAAGGGCTGGAAGTACCAAATGAAGTCAACCGGTATTTGATACGGTGCGGCGTGCCGCCGCACGATAGTTCCGCAGCGCTCAATTTTTTGACCGATAGGACTCTTCTTTCATTCGCTCTGCGGTTCTCCGGCATTTCTGCGAGCGTCGGTTGCGGTCACTGTTAGTTGGCCCGCATGCGGCGACATTTGACCCGATAGCGGCTCACGAAAAGCGAGGTACGCGGATAGGCTGGTCCGTGGCCCGATAGCAACCGCGGCTCTGCGATGGATGCTTGACGGCGAATTTGCAAAAAGCTCACTGTCGATCTCCAGCCAAGCGAGGCCCCTATGGCGCAGAAGCGAGACATACTTCTAATTAACGCTACCGTGCGAACGGTAGACCCGCGCAACACCGTTGCTGAAGCCGTACTGATGCGCAACGGGACGTTTGCCGCTGTCGGCTCGGAGACGGATGTTCGTCGCAGCGCGACGCCCGACGCGGAGATCCTGGACCTGGGCGGGGCCACTGTCGTGCCAGGCTTCATCGATGCGCACAACCACCTCAGCATCGCCGCATTTGCTCCTGATTGCGTGGATTGTGCCACCCCGCCCAAATCCACTTTGGCCGAGGTACTGAGCGCCATTGAATTGCATTGCAGTGCTGCGCCCGCTGGGCAGTGGGTGCGTGCGATGGGCTTCAACATGAGCTACGTCCGCGAACAGCGCAATCCCACCCGCTATGAACTCGACGAAGTGGCGCCACACAATCCGGTGTTCCTTATCGATGCAAGTTGCCATGCCGGGTTCGTCAACAGCGTTGCACTAAGCAGGGTTGGCATCGACGCACATACGCCGGACCCGGGCGGCGGCGAAATTGAGCGGGACAAGACCGGCGAGCCCACCGGCGTTCTCTATGAAAACGCCGCGAACATTTTGCATTCCACCTCATGGAACGCCTATGCCGAACGCGACTGGGACCGTTCCGTTGAACTTCTCCACGCCAGAATGAATGATTACCTTGAAGTGGGCATCACGTTCGTTGGCGATGCCATGGTGACGGCGAAAGCCGCGGAGCTGTATCGCCGCGCCGATGCCCAGGGAAAGCTACCTTTCTCTGTGCAGATGCTGCACGCCGCCGATCACTTCTTCGATACGCACGATCTTCGGCGCACGGACATCATCGATCGCATCAAGGAGCCGGGCAGCGATCGATTGATCGGTGGGTCGATGAAGATTTTTGTTGACCGAGCGTATCCCAGCCCGGCCCTCGATAAGGTGCACAACGGCTGCTGCTCTCACGTCGGAATTGCGTTCTATCCGAAGGCGGAGGTCGGACGCCTGGCGGCGCGCGCCAGTGAACTTGGCATCAGCACCGCCATCCACGGCATGGGCAACTGCGCCGTCAACACCGTCATGGATGCCTACGAGAACAGTAGACGTGGGCGCAGTACGGACGCAGTCTTGCGACTGGAGCATGCGTTTATCGCTGATCCGAAGCAGGCGCCACGCATGGCCGATCTCGGCATCGATCTGGTTGCGAACCCCGGGCTCGCTTACCTGTGGGGCGAGATTTTCAGTTTCTGGCGGGGCGACGATCAAGATCACCTGCGCGTGCTACCTGTCAGAAGCATGTTGGATGCGGGTGTTCGAGTGAGTCTGGCTTCCGATCATCCTTGCGGGAGCTTCTCGCCGGCCGAGATCATATGGACTGCGGTGACGCGCCAATCCTACAAGGGCACTTCCATCGACGCAGCGGAAGCCATTACCCCCGAG
>JANLST010000216.1:0-4748 GCA_031362505.1 Sphingomonadales bacterium | reverse complement strand
CGCCCTTCGGCGCCGGCAGCCGCTCGACGATGGCTTCCAGCACCTTTTCGACGTTGAGCCCGGATTTGGCGGAAATCTCCACCGCGTCCGAGGCGTCGATGCCGATGACGTCCTCGATCTGCTGCTTGATGCGCTCGGGCTCGGCGGCGGGCAGGTCGATCTTGTTGAGCACCACCACTAGATCATGGTTGGCGTCCATGGCGTGGTAGACATTGGCCAGCGTCTGCGCCTCGACGCCCTGGCTGGCATCGACCACCAGCAGCGAGCCCTCGACGGCGGCGAGCGAGCGCGACACCTCGTAGGCGAAATCGACATGGCCCGGCGTGTCCATCAGGTTGAGTTCATAGAGATGGCCATCCTTCGCGGTGTAGTTCAGGCGCACGGTCTGCGCCTTGATCGTGATCCCGCGTTCCTTCTCGATATCCATGTTGTCGAGGACCTGCGCCGTCATCTCGCGATCGGTCAGCCCGCCCGTCCGCTGGATCAGCCGGTCAGCCAGCGTGGACTTGCCATGATCGATGTGCGCGATGATCGAGAAATTGCGGATGCGGTCGAGTGGTGTGGACATGATGCCGCGCGCCCTAGCAGTGGTGCGGACAAAGGGCAAAGGGGGCAAGGCGCGCGCGTTGATTTCGTCCAAGCTCGGCTGCGAAAACGATGCTATGAACACCCGGTACTGAAAAAATCCGGGGGAATAATCTCATGAACCGCATCATCATTGCAGTGCTCCTTGCCTCCAGCATTGGGCCCTGGCCTGCATTGGCCGCAGACAAGCCCAAGGATCAACTGCCGCAAGTCGCCAAGTGCGAGAAGAGCTTCGGGACGATCGCCGTCACCGATGGCGATGCGCAGGGCTGGACGCAGTTCGGCCTCGGGAGCCCGCGTGCCTTGATCGCGACACTCGTTGTCGAAAGTGGTTGCTTCACGATGCTCGACATATCGACCGGCCAGCCCGCCAACTTCCTGATGAGCGCGGTTGCGGGCTCCAAGGAGGAAGTTGACCAGACGGTCGGTGCGGTAAAGTCAGCGGCAACCGAGGGGCTGCTTCGCTCGGGCGCGCTTGGCCGAATGGGAGGCGGTGCGTTCGGGGCACTTGGCATGCTCGGTGGAATGGGCGGCAAGAAAAAGACTGTCGCCGCCGGCCTCCGGGTCCTGTCGCCTGCTACCGGCATGACGATTGTCCAGGGTAGCGGCGAATCTTCGAAATCCGCGATCACCTTCGGCAATGCCGGAGGCTGGGGCTGGAGCAGCGCACTCGCCAGTGGCGCAACGCAATATACGAGTTCGAAGGACGGCCAGTTGCTGACCAGCGCATTCATCAACGCCTATAACGCGATCATTGCCCAGTCATCGGCGATCGCGGCCGTCCCCGTCGCAGCCGCCCCGAGCGTTGCGGCTGCCAAGCCCGGCAACGATACAATGGCTTCAACGACAGCCGATACGAAGCTACTTGCCGAACCGGGCAAGGGGGCGATCCTTCAGACGCTCGCGGCGGGCACGGTCCTAACGCCTACAGGCAATCGCATGAATGGCTTTGTCGAGGTCAAGGACGCGTTCGGCGCGCAGGGCTGGGTCGCGGCCGGCGATATCAAATAGGGGCGCGATCAGGGCCGGTTGTCGAGCCAGTTGCCGAAAATACGATTGACCGCCTCGGGGGCCTCCTGCTGAACCCAGTGCGAGACATTGGGCAGGCGGTGAAGCGTGAAATCTCTTACCCATTCTTCCGTCCCTTCGGTGCAGCGGATGTTGAGCGCGCTATCCTCCTCGCCCCAGATCATCAGCGTCGGCGTGTCGACCCGACCGTCGCCGATGTCGATGCTGTCGCGGTGGCGCCGCAGCGCGCGGTAGTAGTTGATCATCGCGGTGATTGCTCCGGGGCGCAGCGCGGCATCGGCATAGGTCTGGAGCACATCCTTGGGGAAACGGCTCTTGTCGACCGCCATGTTCCAGAACGCGCCCTTTATGCCGCGCGCGCCGTTTCGGATCATCAGTCGCTCGGGCAGGCGCGGAATCTGGAAGAAGAAGATGTACCAGCTGCGCCGGAATTGCCGCCAATGGCGGATCTCGCGCATCCCGACCATCGGATGGGGCACGTTCATGATCACCAGCTTGACCAATGGGCGCAGTTTGAGGATTGCAAAGTGCCAGGCCACGATTGCGCCCCAGTCATGCGCGATCAACATCACTTCCTTCGCGCCCGAAGCGTCAATCAACGCCGCCACATCCTGTGTCAGATGATCCAGCGCATAAGCGCGAATGCCCTCAGGCTTGGTGCTTGCTCCATAACCGCGAAGATTGGGTGCCCAGACACGCCACCCTCGCGCCGCCAGCATCGGCATCTGGAATCGCCAGCTGTAATTCAGCTCCGGAAAGCCGTGGAGCATGAGCGCCAGCCGCTCCCCGCTGCCGCATTCGGCCAGTTCAAAGCGCTGGCCATTGGCTTCGACGAAGCGCTGCGTGATTCCGCTTTCAGGGTCGGGCGTCCAGCTGAATTCGCTCATCCACATATCCTTTCAATCGCTGCGAGAGCGGCCCCAAAGCGCGGCTCTCCATGTCCACTGATCAATGCCCAATTGACACCCCGGCGTTCCAGCTCGGCGTGCGACAGGTCGAAAAAGCGTGTGCGGTCCGCCTCATCGCCATAGATCCGCAGGCCATCGTCGACCCAGGGCAGGTCGATATCAAGCAATAGGTATATGTCCGCCATATCGGTGAAACGATCGAACCATGCGTCATGATGGCCGAACATCATCTCGGCCCAGACCATTGTCATGACGGGATCGGTATCGAGAACCAGCCATTCGCGCGCGCGCGACTTTGCGGCGGCGGTCATCGTCTGGTGCGTTTGCGCGATAGCGACCAGATCGTTCATGTCGACATCGGTGCCGTGTTCCTCGCAATAGACCCGTCCATATTCAGGGACGACTTCGCAATCGAAATGCGCCGCCAATTGCATCGCCATCGTCGATTTGCCCGTGCTTTCAGGCCCGTGAAGGCAGATGGTTTTCAACTGGTCGCCTGCGCGGCCCGGCGCCACTTCAACAATCCCCATATCGCTGTCGCGAGCAGCAGTGCATAAATGGCTGCGGTCAAGAGAAGGTCCTTCTTGAGATAGAGCGGGATCGATATCGCGTTGACGAAAATCCACCAGTGCCAGTTTTCGATGTAGCGCCGGGTCATCAGGATTTGGGCCGCGACCGAGAGCATAGCGACTGCGGCATCCCAATAGGGATAGCTCGCATCGGTCACGCGGGCCATGATGGTTCCCCACCCAAGAATTGCAATGATTGAGCCGAGGACCCAGAAGGCCATTCCCGATGCTGTCAGACGCTCAACGATGATGGTGCCGGACTCGACCTTGTTACGAGACCATGCCCACCAGCCATAGAGGTTTACCGCAAAGAAGAAGACTTGCAGCCCTGCGTCACTGTAGAGTTTCGCATCGAAGAAGATGTAGGCATAGACGGACACCGCAAGGAGCGCGAAGAGATAATTCCAAAGGCTTCTGAACGCGACAAGTATGATGTTTGCCAGGACAAGCACCGCCGCGATGATTTCAAGCAACATGTCTGCTTGATGCCGATTGCGTTACATTTGCGCAACATCGGATCGGAAAGCGACAGGGATCCGGGTGAAAGGGTTGACGACCCTTCAGGAAATAGCCACGCGTCTCACCTTCCGGTGCACAAAACGGAGACCCACACCATGCGCTCAACTACAGCCAGAATTGCGTCCTTCATCCTCCTCGCGGGCGTGTCGATGCCGGCCCTTGCCCAGGAAGCGGCCAATACCGCGACCGAAGATGGCCTCGGCGATATCGTCGTCACAGCGCAACGGCGTGAGGAGAAACTCCAGGACGTCGCGCTGTCGATCACTGCGGTCGGCGGTGAAAAGCTTGATGCCATTGCAGCAGGGGGTCAGGATGTCCGCTTTCTTTCAGCGCGCGTCCCGAGTCTGATCGTTGAATCCTCGTTTGGGCGCACGTTCCCGCGCTTCTATATCCGTGGGCTCGGCAATACCGATTTCGATTTCAACGCGTCTCAGCCGGTCAGCCTTGTCTATGATGATGTCGTCCTTGAAAACCCGATCCTGAAAGGTTTTCCGGTGTTTGATCTGGACCGGGTTGAAGTTCTGCGTGGACCGCAAGGAACGCTGTTTGGTCGCAACACGCCTGCAGGCATCGTCAAGTTTGATTCGAAGAAGCCTGGTGAGGATCTCAACGGCTATGGGCGCGTCTCTTATGGCCGCTTCAATGCGATCAACGCGCAGGGCGCGGTTGGTGGGAAGCTTGCGGGCGATACGGTTTCGGCCCGACTTTCGGTTCTTTATCAGCGGCAGAGCGATTACATCGACAATGTCCTGCCCGCTGGCACCACCAAGAATGCCTTTGAGGGATACAAGGAATTCGCGGCACGGCTCCAACTCCTGGTCAAGCCTTCGGACGATCTCGACATCTTGCTCGGCGGCCAGTTGCGGTCACTCGACGGAACGGCGCGCGTCTTTCGCGCCAATGTGTTCACGCGCGGGCAGAAGGGCCTGAACAGCAATTTCAGCCGCTATCAGGTTTCGACCGACGGGAAGAACGAACAGGAAGTCGACACCTATAACCTGTCCAGCCGGATCACGTATGACGCCGGCGCATTCTCGCTGATTTCGGTCACGAGCTACTGGGACGGCGATGCCACCTCGGTCGGTGATGTCGACGGTGGTTTTGGGGCGTCCTTCCTGCCGCCCGCACTGACCGGTCC
>JANLST010000168.1:0-11574 GCA_031362505.1 Sphingomonadales bacterium | reverse complement strand
GACCGACGCGCGGTCGTGAAGCCGGGGGAAGCAGTGATACGTTTGGCGCGTTTTCCGAAATTTCGGCCGAGCTGGGTGCACTGACGCTGAGCGGCGGCGGACGAATAGATCGTTGGACAATCCGCAACGGTCGTTTGATCGAGCGCACCTTGGCGACGGGTACTTTTATTCGCAATGACCGGCCTGCCGATCGGCATGGCTGGGAGCCGACCGGGCGGGTAGGGCTTGCCTATGATGCCGGGCCGTTGACCCTGCGCGCGGCAGGGTATCTGGGTTGGCGATTGCCCACCCTGAATGAGCTCTATCGGCCGTTTCGAGTCGGCTCTGATGCCACTGCAGCGAATCCCGCGCTTCAAACCGAACGGAGCCGGGGTGTGGAAGCGGGCATCGACTGGAAGCCGGTTGAAGGTGCCAGTATCCGGGCAACGATTTTCTCGAACCGTCTCAATCGGGCAATCGCCAACGTTACGCTTGGTAACGGACCGGGAGTCTTCCCCGGCGTGGGCTTTGTGGCCGCAGGAGGTGCCTATCGCCAGCGCCAGAATCTTGATGCGATCCGGAGCAATGGTGTTGAACTTGACGCGCAGGTGCGACGCGGAGACTGGCAGCTGACGACAAGTTATGCCTATGCTGATGCCAAAGTGAGTAGCCTTGGCGTCGCGCTCGGCCTCAACGGCCTGCGGCCTGCGCAAGTGCCCAAGCATTTGGCCAGCGCGACACTTGGTTGGCGCTGGATATCTGCAACGGCGCGCTATGTTTCGTCCCAGTTCGAAGATGATGGCAACGTCCGGAGTCTTGGCGATGCGGTGACGCTGGATGCTGCGGCGAGCATTCCAATCAGTCACCGGCTCAGCGTCACGCTACGTGGGGAGAATGTAACGAATACCCGCGTCGAAGCCGCGATCAGCGGCACGGGAGTTGTCGAACGCGCCGCGCCGCGCACGCTTTGGATCGGCCTTCGACTCGGCCTGGCGAAGAACTAGTCGTCCCAGAGGATCCGGTCGTTGGCAACGACCGGCTTCCCGCCAGTCGTCAGTACCATAATAGGAGCGACATCTTCCCCAAAACGCGTGTGTATCGGAAGCGGGGTGTGGCCGCTTTCGAATAGCCAGCGATCGCCCCATTGGCGCAGCGCCGTCAACATCGGAAACAAGTCGTTGCCAGCCTCGGTCAGCTCGTATGTCGCCCGTTTTCCGTGGGGGGGGTCTCGCATCAATACACCGGCATCTGCCAGCATCCTGAGCCTTGCGGTAAGGACTGCGCGCGAGATCGGCAGGCGATCCAGAAAATCCTCGAACCGGTTCACTCCCAGAAACGCCTCTCGCAGGATCAGCAACGACCAGCGATCGCCAAGGATACGAGACGCGCGACCGATGGGGCAGGGCGAACGTGAGGATGTGAAGCTGCGCATGGCCTTTGTCTCCTATCGCGCTTGCGTCGAACGAGGAACACTGTATTAAGTCTTCATTACAGACTTATGGAGCAAATGACAATGATGACCGCGCGTCCACGCAGGTTCGACTCGAATGATGAGGCCGTGCGTTACATGAAGAAGGTGGCGGTCAAGGAGTCGGGCTTCACCAACTTTCTTGGCATCGAGCCGATCCGGTGCTTCGATGGAGAGTCCGAACTTCTCCTCGAGATGCGACCCGACATGACTCAACATCACGGCTTTGCTCACGGTGCGATCGTCAGCGTGATGGCAGATAATGCCTGTGCCTGGGCGGCCAGTTCAGTAATCGGCGATGTTGTGACCGGTAGCTATACCCTCAACTTTCTCAATCCGGCCAAGGGCAGCCATTTGCGGGCGCGGGGCAATGTCGTGAAAGCGGGGAAGCGGCAGGCAGTGGTTCGGGCTGAAGTCTGGTCTGAAAGTGCAACTGGTGATCCTGTGTTGGCAGCGGTTGCCATGGCGACGATCATTCCGGTCGGATAATCAGGCCCGCGCCTCTTCGACAACGCCTACCGAATTCATCCGCAGCGCCTTCAGTACAGTATCGACGATCTGCGGCGCGTTGAGGCCCGCATCGTCATATTGCTTCATTGGCGAATCATGTTCCTGGAAGACGTCCGGAAGCCGCATTGTGCGAAGCTTCAACCCTCCGTCGATCAGGCCTTCGTCGCTTGCCAGCGTCAGGACATGGGCGCCAAGGCCGCCAATACTGCCTTCTTCGACGGTCACCGCAACTTCATGGGTGGTCAACAGCTTGCGGATCAATTCACTGTCGAGCGGTTTGGCAAAGCGAAGGTCCGCCACCGTCGTACTCAGTCCGCGAGACTCGAGAGCATCTGCGGCCTTGAGGGCCTCTTCAAGGCGCGTTCCGAGTGACAGGATCGCGACCTTCTTGCCATGGCGAACGATGCGGCCCTTGCCGATCTCAAGCCTTTCGGGCGTTGTGGGCAATGCGACCCCAGTCCCATTGCCGCGCGGATACCGCACCGCAATCGGACTTGCATCATGGCAGGCGCAGGTGTGCACCATATGCACCAACTCTGCCTCATCGGCAGCCGCCATGACCACAAAGTTGGGTAGCGTGCAGAGATAGGTCAGATCGAAACTCCCGGCATGCGTGCTGCCATCGGCTCCAACCAACCCGGCGCGATCGATCGCGAAGCGGACGGGCAGGTTCTGGATTGCGACATCGTGGACAACCTGATCATAGGCCCGTTGAAGGAATGTCGAATAGATGGTGGCGAAAGGTCGCATACCCTGCGCCGCGAGCCCGGCCGCAAACGTCACCGCATGCTGTTCCGCAATGCCGACATCGAATGTGCGGTCTGGGAACGCCTGCTGAAACTTGTCGAGCCCCGTGCCGCCGGGCATTGCTGCTGTAATGGCCACGACCTTGGGGTCGCGGGTTGCTTCGGCGATCAGGGCTTGGGCAAAGACACCGGTATAGCTTGGTGGACCGGGGGGCGATTTTGCCTGGACGCCCGTTATGACGTCGAACTTCTGCACGCCATGATATTTGTCATCAGCGGCCTCGGCAAAGGCATAGCCTTTGCCCTTCTGTGTCACGACATGAATCAGACAGGGCCCTTCGGCCGCATCACGGACATTTTCGAGCACTGGAATCAGATGGTCCAGATTATGTCCGTCTATCGGCCCGACATAATAGAAGCCGAGCTCCTCGAACAAGGTGCCGCCCATCGCCATGCCGCGCGCGAACTCGTCGGTCTTGCGGGCAGCGATATGGAGCGCCTCGGGCAGTTTGCGCGATATCCGTTTGGCGAGGTCGCGCAACTCGAGAAAGGGTCGCGATGAAACGATTCGCGCGAGATAGGCCGATAGCCCGCCGACAGGCGGCGCAATCGACATGTCGTTATCGTTGAGAATCACGATCAACCGGTTTCCGGCTTCAGCCGCATTGTTCATCGCTTCATAGGCCATGCCGGCGCTCATCGCTCCATCGCCGATTACAGCGATGCCGCGGCCCGATGTTCCGGCCAACTTGTTGGCAATCGCAAAACCGAGAGCTGCCGAGATCGATGTCGAGGAATGCGCGGCGCCGAATGCGTCATATTCGCTTTCGCTGCGTTTCGTGAAACCTGAAAGTCCGCCGCCGGAGCGCAGCGTGCGGATGCGGTCCCTCCGCCCAGTCAGGATTTTGTGGGGATAGCATTGGTGTCCGACGTCCCAGACAAGCTTGTCCTCTGGCGTATTGAAGACATAGTGTATCGCAGTCGTCAGTTCGACCACTCCCAGGCCGGCGCCCAGATGTCCACCGGTAACCGACACGGCGCTTACCATTTCGGCACGCAATTCGTCGGCAAGTTGCCGGAGCTGTTCAGGCTTCAATTTGCGGAGATCTTTGGGATACTGGATTGTATCGAGCAGTGGAGTTTCGGGTCGGTCTGACATAGGCGGCCTTTTAACCAAGCAAATTGCTCCTGTCGAATTTGGCATTGTTGATCGAGACTCGCCACCCGCAAAGAAGCCTGTTAGCCTTGCCATCAAACCGGTAAAGTATGCCGGAGGAGGAGAGAATGGCATGGAGCAACTGAGCGGACAGGACGCGAGTTTCGTCTATTTTGAAACTGCGAATACACCGATGCATATCGGATCGGTTGCAATTTACGATCCGTCGACTGCTCCTGGCGGCAAGGTTCGCTTCAAGGAAATATTGTCGCACATTGCAGGCCGTCTCGATGGCGCGCGCAGTTTTCGACAGAAGCTTGTCCGTGTTCCGTTCGACCTTGATCATCCCTATTGGATCGAAGACAAGGATTTCGACCTCGAATATCATGTCCGGCATATTGCGCTCCCTGCACCCGGCGATTGGCGTCAGTTATGCATCCAGGTCGCGCGGCTTCATTCGCGCGCGCTCGATTTGTCCAAGCCGCTCTGGGAGTTCTGGGTGGTTGAGGGACTCGACAATATCGAAGGCCTTCCCAAAGGTTGTTTTGCGCTGGTTTCAAAGGTTCACCACGCCGCCATCGATGGCATGTCGGGCGTCGAAATGTCCGCCGCCGTCCATGATGTTGAACCCATCGCACCCAAAAAGGTGCCAATCAGTGACTGGAAGCCGGAAAATGCGCCGCCAGTAGGTGAGCTTCTCTTCCGGTCCTGGATGAATTCAATCCGCCAACCGCTACGCTTTGCCGAAACTTTTGCCAAAACGGTACCGGGTATCGCCCGGCTGACCCGCGAAGTCACGGGTGGAGATGTGTCGCTCAAGGGTACGCGCATGGCACCCAAGACTTTGTTCAATGGAACGGTTGGCGCGCATCGGGTTTGGGATGGCGTACCCTTTTCGCTGGCGGAGGTGCGTTCGATCAAGGAAAGCCTGCCGGGCGCGACAGTCAATGATGCCGTTCTTACCATTATTGGCGGTGGACTGCGTCACTATCTGAAATCCCATGATGGCTTGCCCAAGGAGAGCATGTCCGCGATGGCGCCGATCTCGGTTCGCGCCGAAGGGGAAAAGGCGGCGTTGGGCAATCTCGTTTCGGCTATGGTTGTCAATCTCGGCACCCACATTGCCGATCCGTTTGAGCGGCTCGCCTATATTCATGGTGAGGCCAAGAATTCCAAGGCAATGACCAATGCGGTCGGTGCCCGAACATTGACCGATTACAGCCAGCTGATCCCGTCCGGTCTGGCAGGATTGGGAGCACGTCTTTATACACGGCTGGGCGTTGCCAATGCTCATGCGCCGATCTTCAACTGCGTTGCGACCAATGTTCCCGGAAGTCGTATCCCGCTCTATTTTGCGGGCGCGAAGATGTTGAAGATGATGGGTATGGGCCCGGTCTTTGATGGCATGGGCCTGATCAATACGATTTACAGCTATGGAGACGACATCGCGATCAGCTTTACCAGTGACCGCAACATGATGCCCGATCCAGCAAACTATGCTGCCGCTTTGCGCCTGTCATTTGAGGAATTGCGTGCGGCGACCCGGCCTGGAGCACGCACTTCATCAGCAAAAGCGAAAGCAGAACCCGCCAAAAAGGCCCCAGCCAAGGCGGCTTCCGCCAGCGCAAGGAAGCCCGTAAAGGTACCAAAAGCGGCAGACCGCGTAAAAGGAACAAAGCCTGCCTCAGCACAACGCAAAAAGGCATCAGCCTCAACTGGACGCAAGAAGGAGATAGCATGATGGCCAAGAAACAAGGCGACAAGGAAAAGAAGGCCAAGACGATGGCACAAAAGGTTGCCGAGCCAATTCAGAAAGCCGGCAAGGCGATCCGTGAAAGCGCGGCCCACGCCATGGCGAATACGGCGAAGATCAATTCAAAAGTGATTGATCATGCTGAAACCAATGCAAAGGAAGCCTTTGCGACGCTTCGCAAGGTCGCAAGCGCGAAATCGGTCCAAGAAGTGGTCAAGGCGCAAAGCGAGTTTGTAAAAGAACAAAGCGCCCGCTCAACTGCGCATGTTCGCGAAGTTGGTGAACTGATCGCGAGCTTTGGCCGTCAGGCGCTCGAAACGATGCGGGGAAAATAGGTCAGACGCGTTTCCAGCGCAGCAAACGCCAGACATAGCCGGCTGCGATCACGACTAGAACCGCAATAGACAGCGGTCCAACCACGGTTTCGACGTTTGCGTATCTATGCCCCAATGCCCAGCCGGACAGTGCAAGCAGCGCTGTCCAGCCAGACGTGCCAATGGTTGACCAGATCACAAAGGTTGAAAGCCGCATGTGGAGCAGGCCAGCCGGGATCGAGATCAAGGAGCGCAGGGTCGGGAGCATTCGTCCGAAAAAAACGATCGCCCAGCCCTGCCTGCCAAACAGTTTTTCGGCTTTTTTGATTTCCGCCCAGTCGAACGTCAGCCAACGTCCGTATTTTTCAATCAGTGGCTGGAACCGCTCGATCCCCACCACGCGCGCGACCAGATACCAGAAATAATTGCCGAGCATTGCGCCCGTTGTCCCGCTGGCGATTACGCCAATGATGTCCATCTTGCCGCGCGCCGCCGCCAACCCGGCCACCGGCATGATCACTTCAGACGGAATCGGAGGAAATACAGTTTCCAGGAACATGAGGAAACCGACACCCAGATAGCTTGTCTGGTCGATCAGGCGGATAATCCACTCACTCATCGGGCTGCCAGCCGGGTTTCAACCGCGTCCCAGATCATCCCCGGCGTATCGGTGCCATTGAACGTATCGATTGCGACAATGCCCGTTGGTGACGTCACATTGATTTCAGTCAGCCACTTCCCGCCGATCACGTCGATGCCCACGAACACCAGTCCACGCGCCTTGAGCTCTGGGCCCAGTGCGTCACAGATCGCTTGCTCACTTTGGGTGAGTAACGTTGCTTCGGCATGCCCGCCGGCGGCCAGATTGGAACGGATCTCGCCCTTCCCGGGAATACGATTGATCGCTCCCGCGACCACGCCATCGACAAGCACGATCCGCTTGTCACCGCCAGATACTTCCCGCAAAAATGCCTGCGCCATGAAGGGCTCGCGCCAGACCTGGCCGAAGAGTTCGGACAATGCTGCAAGATTCTTCCCGTCGGCACCGATATGGATTACGGCCGAGCCGGCATTTCCATGCAGCGGCTTGATGACGATCTCGCTATGCTTTTTCTGGAACGCGCTCACTTCTTCGAAAGATCGTGTGACCAAGGTGGGCGGCATGAACCGGGCATAGTCGAGGACAAAGACCTTTTCCGGCGCGTTGCGGACGCTGACTGGATCGTTGACCACCAACGTGTGGCTCTGGATACGCTCAAGCAAATGGGTTGCCGTGATATAGCCGAGGTCAAATGGCGGATCCTGACGCATCAGCACAACATCTGCCCCAGTTCCGAGGTCTAGCGAAACCGGATCACCCAACCGAAAATGATCGCCCTTGATGCGCTGCACCATTTCGACCGGATGAGCCTTTGCCCAGACGCGGCCATCGGCATAGTTCAGAGCGTCGGCGGCGTATTGGAAGCTCCGATATCCGCGCTTCTGCGCGGACAGCATCAAGGCAAAGGTTGAATCTCCGGCGATATTCAATCCCGCCAGCGGATCCATTTGGAAAGCGATTTTAAGCGTCATCCGTCGCGCTCTAGGGCCCACTCGCCAGATTGTCATCCCGACACATGCCTTAACGCGATCTTTACTACGATATCATAGGACTTCGGCTCCGATTGCAGGAAGCAAAACCCGCAGATGATGCGCGCGATTACATTGTTGAAGTCCGCTTGGGCTGATTTGGTAGGCGTACCGCCTGCCATGTCCAATGCGTCACGCGATCAGCTTTCGATTATTCAGTTTGACCGTCTGCGGCAGCGCGTCCCAATTCTCTATCTTGTCGTTGCCATGATTTCGGTCGGAGCCGGCCTCTCGTCACAGGGCGACTTTCCGGTTCTCCTCAAGTTTGCACCCCCGGGAATTCTGCTGGTCGCCAGCATAATGCGGTATGTCACATGGGTCCGTCGTCGCGACCTCGTGGTCGATGCCGTGCTGGCGCGCCGGTATTTGCATCGCGTCATTCTCCTGACCATAGCCTTGATGAGCCTTGGCAGTTTTTGGGCCTTGATGGGGTTCTTCGAAACGATGGAATCAAGCCGCGCATTTGCCGTGGTGTTCATGTTTCTCGGTGCGTTTGCATGTGCAAATTGCCTGGCCGGCCTTCCAAGCGCATCGGTCATTTCGCTGATTATTGGACTTGGTCCGTTGTCACTTGCGATGCTTTTCTCCGATGACTTGCGCATGGTCTCACTTGGCGCAAGCGCTATTGCGGTATCGCTTCTTCATATTCGTCTCGTTACCAGCCAGTTCGGAGAGACGGTCCGCAACCTGATGCTCCAGGCCGAGCTTGAGGTGCAGGCAAGCACGGACTCGCTCACAAACCTCCTCAATCGGCGCGCTTTTGGTCGCATCCTTGATGATCGTATTGCCAATTGCGAACCGGGCGAAGGTTTCGTTATCGCCTTGCTTGATCTTGATGGTTTCAAGCCAATCAATGACCGGCTGGGCCATGCAGCAGGAGATAGCCTCCTCGTCATGCTTTCGGCACGCTTGTGCGCGATTTGCGGGCCCGCAGAAACCATTGCCCGGATCGGCGGCGACGAATTCGCCATCATTATCGGCGATCCAAAGGGTCGGGCAGCCGTTGAGCGCAGGATTGCGTCCATGACGAAGGCGTTGGCGGAACCCTATCGTTTCGATGATCAGCATGTGCACGTTGCTGCCAGTTTTGGGACAGCGCGCTTTCCTGACGCTGCAAACACGGCGGCTGGCTTGCTCGATGCTGCCGATGCCGCGCTCTACTGTACCAAGGCCAATAAAAAGGCACCCAGCCGAAGAGCTTCGGATCGCATTTCGCGGCCAGCGTCCAAGAAGGCCGCCTGATAGCGCGTTACCCGTGCCAGATGTTGGTCAGGTGGCGCGGCCATGTGCGCGGCGCGACTAGGATAATGTCAATCTGGATATCGTCGCCTGGCCGCGCATAGCGATGTGAGATCGCGTTGACCGCCGCAGCCACCCGGCGTAGCCGATATTCGTCAATCGCCAGATCGAGCGCTGCAGCCGTTGCGCGAGTCTTGACTTCAACGAACGCCGTCGTCTTGCCGCGACGCGCAACGAGGTCGATTTCGCCGACTCGCAGCTTCACACGCTGATCGAGAATCCGCCACCCTTTAAGGCGCAGCCACCAGGCCGCACGTCTTTCCCCCCAGCGACCAAATCGCTCGGCTTCTTTGCGCGTCATTTTCCAAGCAATGCCATGGCACGGGCATAAAGTGCTTGTCGTTCAACCCTAAACGCCTTCGAGACTTCTCCTGCGGCCTTGGACGGAGGAAGGCGCGACAGGGCTTTGCGCAGCGCCATGTCGATCGTCGCATCATCGGCAACGCTAGTGTTCTCGATCGGCGGGCTCACGACGACCACAATCTCTCCTTTAGGCGGAGTATCGGCATAGCGTTCAGCAAGGTGCGACAGCTTGTCTGTGACGCATTCTTCGAACATCTTGCTGATTTCGCGCGTGACAGCGGCCTCCCGGTCTCCAAGACCTTTGGCCAGCGCCGCCAATGCTGAACTCAGGCGTGGGCCGGATTCGTAGAAGAGTAAAGTCGCGCGCACCTTGGCTATTTCATCAATCGCTTCGGCCCGGGCCTTTGCTTTCGAAGGCAGGAAACCGACAAACAGGAAACGATCGGTTGGAAGTCCGGCGAGCGTCAGTGCGGCAATCGCGGCACAGGGGCCAGGAATGGTCGTCACAACGTGTCCAGCGGCGCGGGCGTCGCGCACAAGCTTGAAACCGGGATCGGAAATCAGCGGCGTGCCCGCATCGGAGACCAATGCCACTGCTTCGGTGCCCATCCGCGCGATCAGCCCGGGTCGGACGCCCTCGGCATTGTGATCGTGATAGGGGGTCATCGGCCGCTTGACGCCTAGATGGTTAAGCAGCTTGCCCGTGACCCGGCTATCCTCGACGGCAATCACGTCCGCCCGTTTCAAGATCTCGGCGGCGCGAGGTGAAAGATCGGAAAGATTGCCGATTGGTGTGGCAACGATATAGAGTCCGGGTTTCAGCGTTACAGTCATCAGGATTCGGGATATGGCAGAGGCACAGGCCCAAGGGCAACACATGCGGCAGGCGAAGGGCATGGGGCGTTGGCTCCTGCTGGGGATCACTGCTTTTCTTGCGGCGTGTCAGGTGGTGCCGAAGCACCCGCCCAAGCCGATTGAAAAGCCACCCGAGGAAGGGCCGATTACCGGGCAATTGCCGACAGATGCCACGCGCCACCGCATTGCACTGCTCGTTCCGTTGACTGGCGCCAATGCCGGTGTTGGCGAATCGATTGCCAATGCCGCCAATATGGCCGTGCTCGATACGGGCGGACAGAATATCAGGGTTACAACCTATGATACGGCGCCCGGGGCTGCTGCAGCGGCGCAAAAAGCGATTGCTGACGGGAACAAGTTGATTCTCGGGCCGTTGCTTGCCGATGATGTGAAAGCCGTTGCGCCAATCGGTCGCGCCGCAAAAGTCCCGCTGATCAGCTTTTCGAACGATACATCAGTCGCAGGCAATGGGACCTATATCATGGGTTTCGCGCCGACCCAGTCGGTTGATCGGGTTGTCCGTTATGCACGTTCGCGTGGTCTGGTGACCTTTGTCGGGCTTGTTCCCAATGGTACGTATGGACAACGCGTGTCACAGGCGATGATCAAGGCTGTGGAGGCGAGTGGCGGCAAGCTGATTGCGCTTCAGAATTTCGACCGCTCGGCGGGTTCTATCTCGTCCGCCGTAACCAAGCTGGCGTTGAGTGGGCAATATGATTCAATCCTGATCGCCGATTCGGGCCGGGTAGCACTTCAGATCGTACCGGCTATCCGACGAGGTGGTGGTGCCACTGCAAAGGTGCTTGGTACGGAACTCTGGAACACCGAAGGCTCGCTTTCGAACAGCGCCGTGATGCACGGAGCATGGTTCGCAAGCGTGTCGGATGCCTATTACAACCAGCTCGCGACCAAATATCGGGCGCGCTTTGGCAAGGGCCCCTATCGGCTTGCCAGCCTTGGTTATGATGCCGTGCTGCTGGCCAACAAGATCGCGGCTGGCTGGCGGGTCGGGGCAGCCTTTCCCGTCGCGCAACTTGGCGATGCTGGCGGCTTTTCGGGAATTGATGGAGCGTTCCGTTTCGGAAAGGACGGGATTGCCGATCGCATGCTCGAAGTACAGCAGATCAACCCAAACGGCTTTTCTGTGATCGCACCGGCACTTCGCAGCTTTTCCAAATAGCGGCAGGCGCTTGCCCTTGCTTGACTCTGTCGGGTGAAAGGTGTTTCTAGAACATATTAGGAACATCATGCCCGATTCGTCTCTCTCTCTTGTGCAGTTGAAGCGCCGTCTCGAACGCCTTGAGCGGCCCCGTCCTTGTGGCGGGAGGCCCATCTTCTCATTCGGATGTGACGCTGTGGATGCACGGCTGGGTGGCGGCTTGGCGCGTGGCGCACTCCATGAATTATGTGCTGCAGAAGTCGGGGTTCATGCTGCTTCCAGCGGGTTTGCACTGATGCTCGCCGCCCGCGCCAGCAGGGACAAGCCGATTCTGTGGGTGCGCGAGGACAAGGGCGAGCGCCAGCATGGCCGACTTTATGCGCCGGGCATGGTGGAACTGGGC
>JANLST010000162.1:0-4677 GCA_031362505.1 Sphingomonadales bacterium | reverse complement strand
TCACTGGGAGATGAACACGGTGCAATTATCCACCCGGATGCACGAGCCGATGTTGAATTGAGCGACCGTGACCCTTCAATCCCCTGGCCCACCGACGCGCCAAAAGAGGGAGGCACAGTCTGGCTCCAGCCAGGGCATTGTGATCCAACGATCAATCTCTACGACGCATTTTTCGTCACAAATGGCGAGGGCGACCTTGACCGTTGGCCTATCGATGCGCGACGGACCAGTGCATGAAACTTGATACATTGCGTTCAGCCGAATTCGCCAATCTTCCCGACATCGTCCATGCACATGCGACGACGCGGCCAGACGCGATTGCAGTGGCCGATCCCGATATCCGATATAGCTGGGCGGAGCTTGATGCCCTTGCTGACCGTATAGCTTCACGCTTGCAGCGCGAAGGTGTCGGACCGGGCAGGGCCGTGGCGCTTGCCGGATTCAATTCGGCAAACCATGTTGTCGCCTGGCTGGCGGTTCTGCGAACCGGGGCGGTCGCCGGCCTGATCACCTATTCGGCGACAGGTGAGCAAATGGCCGCCATGATCGCCGATACGAGCGGAGCGCATCTCTTTCTCGACGCTGGCGCTTCGGATTCGCTTGAGGGTTTCGATCTTGGACCGATCCAGCGGATTGCGATGGATTCCAGCAGTTCAGGCGAAGCGCTGATGGATTGGATGGATTCCGAGGGCAGTGGGCCAATCCCCGTAAACATCGCGCCGGAGAGCGGTTTCAACATCATCTATTCATCGGGCACAACGGGGGTGCCAAAGGGCATTGTTCACAGCCATGCGATGCGTTGGCAGCATATTCAGCGCGGGCTTCCCGCCTATGGCCCAGATGCCGTGACCATTCTTTCCACGCCCATGTACTCGAACACGACAATGGCTTCTTTTTTGCCGACGATGGGCTCGGGCGGGAAGATTGTGTTGATGAAGAAGTTTGATGCGCGCGGGTTTCTAGAACTTGCCGAACGCGAACGCGCGACCAATACAATGCTTGTACCGGTCCAGTATCGCCGGATCATGGCACTTCCTGATTTTGATGCTTTCGATCTCTCCAGCTTCGTCATGAAATACTGCACCAGCGCACCTTTCCCGGCCGAACTGAAGGCCGATGTGGTCAAGCGTTGGCCGGGCGGACTGGTCGAGATCTATGGCCTGACCGAAGGTGGGGGAACCTGTCTACTCGAAGCGCATAAATATCCCGACAAACTCCATACCGTTGGGCAGCCATCGCCGGGACACGAAATGCGGGTGATCGATGAGGATGGCAATGAGCTGCCGTCTGGGTCGGTTGGAGAGATTGTCGGTCGCTCGCCCGCGATGATGACCGGTTACAACAATCGGCCCGATGCAACCCGGGCGATGCATTGGCACGATGACGAAGGAAATCTCTTCTACCGGCATGGCGATATCGGCCGATTTGATGAGGATGGATTCCTGACCTTGATGGATCGCGCCAAGGACATGATCATTTCGGGCGGATTCAACATCTATCCAAGCGATCTGGAAGCAGTTTTGCTGGAACATCCTGGAGTCGTCGAAGCGGCTGTGATCGGGGCGCCCAGTGAAGAATGGGGAGAAACGCCGGTTGGCATTGTCGTTTTGCGAAATGGCTCAACGGTCGAAGATGTGTTGGCTTTTGCCAATGCGAAGGTCGGCAGAACTCAGCGCCTCAACCGGCTTGTCGAGACAAGCGAATTGCCGCGCAGTGCGATTGGCAAGGTGCTCAAGCGCGAACTGCGCGATAGCTTGACGTAAACGTAAAGCTTAGCCACGGTGTCTCTAAATTGCAGAGGAGTCCAATCATGTCCGAAGTCCTGACCGAAGTGCGCGACGGTGTGCTCATCGTCACTCTCAACCGCCCAGAGGCGAAGAATGCTGCAAACCGTGCATTGGCCGAAGGGGTCGCGGCGGCGATGGACACGCTCGACGGGGATGACAGTTTGAGGGTGGGCATCATCACCGGTGCCGGTGGAACCTTCTGTTCCGGCATGGATCTGAAGGCTTTCCTTACGGGCGAACTCCCGTCGGTAAAGGGCCGCGGCTTTGCGGGCATCACGGAGGCGCCGCCAAAAAAACCGCTCATCGCTGCAGTCGATGGCTACGCCCTGGCAGGCGGGTTCGAAATCATGCTGGCCTGCGATCTCGTTGTCGCAAACAAGGATGCAAAATTCGGTATTCCCGAGGCCAAGCGGGGGCTGGCCGCCGCCGCTGGCGGACTGGTGCGTTTGCCGCGCCAGATCAATCCGCGCCTCGCGATGGAACTGGCGCTGACGGGCGATTTCATCACGGCGCAGCGCGCCTATGATATTGGCCTGATCAATCGCGTGACCGACGGCGTGGCGATTGATGCTGCGCTTGAGCTGGCAGCGAGCATCACAGCCAATGGCCCTCTGGCCGTGGCCGCGTCAAAGCGTGCCATTGTCGAATCAGGCGATTGGGCTGAAGCGGATATGTGGAAGAAACAGACCGAAGTGCTCGGCAATTTGTTCATGAGCGAAGATGCGCGCGAAGGTGCTGCGGCCTTTGCCCAGAAGCGCAAACCCGACTGGAAGGGCCGCTAGAGGCTTAGCGTTCCAGCGCTGCGAGCTGGATGACATCCTCACCGAGCGTGAAGCCCGTGCTCCGTCTGGCGTCAACGCTGGCGAACGCACTGGTTTCGCTCTTCTTGTCAGCATAGATGAAGCCGTAGGCCGGATAGCTGGTTGTGCCGAAATCGCCATTGCCTGCGTACCAGATCTTCACGCGGCTCCAGTCGCCATTTTCCGAAACGTCGATGGCGCGGACATTACGTTCGATACCGCCACGGCGGGACCAGTTCGCATGGGTAAGGAGAACCTCACGGTCGTTGATGACCTTGCTGACCATTGCGACATGACCATAGCCCATCTTGCCATGACCGGGCATCGTCAGGACTGAACCTTCGCGTGGTGTATTTCCACGTTCGTAACGGCCAGCAGCCTGTGACCACCAGGTCTTGGCGTTACCGCGAATTTCGATGCCGGACGCCTCACGCGCAAATGGCACGCATTGAAGGTAACGACTGGCCTGAGCGGTGGCAGGCAGAAGGCATGCTGAAACAACAAGAGCGCAAACTGCCGGAAATAGAATTTTCATTTTTTGGTGCGACCCGAAAGACTGACTCTGTGAGGAGTCTCCTGCCTGTGATGTGGATCACCACCAAGCACTGATCGTTGGATCGAACCCCTGCCGGGACGAGTCGTTTGGCCGTATTCGACTCGTCGCCCGACTCATTCCGTTCATCGGCGTGAAAGGTTCGTCAGGCTTTCGCCTTGAGCGAATCGGCAACTTTTAAGCCATGCCGTTCAAGCGCCTCGACGATCTTTCCTGCGCCTTCAAGATCACCCCAGAACATGGGGCCGCCGCGGTACACCGGCCAGCCATAGCCATAGATCCAGACGACATCGATGTCCGACGCGCGCTGGGCCTTGCCCTCTTCAAGGATCAAATAGCCTTCATTGACCATAGGGTAGAGGCAGCGCTCGATGACCTCCTGATCGCTGATGTCGCGCTTGGGCATGTTCGATCGTGAACGAAAGTCCTCGATAATTGCATTGGCTTCAGCGCTCGGTGTGCGATTGCGCTTTTCGTCGTAATCGTAAAGGCCCTTGCCGTTTTTCTGGCCGAAACGTCCGGCAGTGCAAAGAGCATCGCGCAGTGTTTCCACCCTCGATGGATCGCGGTGCCAGCCAATATCAAGGCCTGCCAGATCGCTCATCTGGAATGGGCCCATCGGCATGCCGAAATCGGTGAAAACCTTGTCAATCTGTTCGGGCAGGGCACCTTCCATCAGAAGTGCATTTGCCGGCGCCTGACGCTTGGAGAGCATGCGGTTCCCGATAAAGCCGTGACAGACGCCGGCAACCACGGCGATCTTGCCGATCTTCTTGCCAATCCCCATCGCCGTAGCCAGCGCATCGGGCGCCGTCTTTTCGCCGCGGACGACCTCAAGCAGCTTCATGACATTTGCTGGCGAGAAGAAGTGCATGCCAAGCACATCCTGAGGTCGTGATGTGGCCGAGGCAATCTCGTCGACATCGAGATAGGACGTATTTGACGCGAGGATCGCGCCCGGTTTGCAGATCTTGTCGAGCTTGCCAAAGACCTCCTTCTTGACGTCCATATTTTCGTAGATCGCCTCGATTACGAGATCGCAACTGGCGAGATCATCCAATGTCAGGCTGGGCGTAAGCAGGCCCATCATCTGTTCAACGCGTTCCTGCGTGAAGCGGCCCTTGGCGGCTGACGCCTCATAATTCTTGCGGATAACTCCAACGCCGCGATCAAGCGCATCCTGTTGCATTTCGACAATGGTCACAGGAATCCCGGCCGACAGGAAGTTCATCGTGATCCCGCCGCCCATCGTACCGGCACCAATCACGCCGACCTTCTTGACGTCGCGCAATGCTGTGTCCTGCGGCAGGCCATCAATCTTCGCCGCCTGGCGCTCTGCGAAGAAGATGTGACGTTGAGCCGCTGACTGGCTGCCCATCATCAGTTTCATGAATTCAGCACGCTCGAACACCCGGCCCTCGTCAAAAGGCAGCCGGGTTGCTGCCTCGACGCAGGCAAGGTTCGCGTAGGGGGCTTCAAAGCCCTTCCACTTGCGGGCATTTTCGGTCTTGAGCTTGTCGATGATCGCGAGATCGCC
>JANLST010000006.1:0-9767 GCA_031362505.1 Sphingomonadales bacterium | reverse complement strand
GTCATGGCCATTGGCTTCTCATTCATCATCGCGGACATGTCGGCCATATGGACCTTCATCATCGCCATATTCTCGGCCATCAACTTGTTGCGCTCGGCAGGCGTTTTGGCTTGGTCTGCCTTGGCCATCATCGCATGCATTTGGGCGCTGTGGTCGGACATAGGCATGGCCATGGGTGGGCTTGTCGGCATCGGCATGGCCATAGCGGCAGCAGCTTCGGGCGGGGCGGCTACGGCTGAGGGAACGGTAAATAATGTGAGGGCGGCAGCAGAAATCATGCGAACGGGCTTCATGGCGAATAACCTTCGGTTTTGTGGACTGGTATCGGAAGCGCAACCACCGCGCCGCCCGATTGTTCCGCGCTCAGAGTTTTACGCGATTGAGACGCAGTGTGTTGAGCGCCACCGTCAGCGACGATAGCGCCATCAAGGCCCCGGTGAACATGGGTGTCGGCTGGCGATTGTCATGAGTCGTAACTGACGAGCATGTCGACGATGTCCGCCACAGATCGCTGTGCGAAATCCTTGTTGATTTCCGCGACCAGCCTTTCTCGGGGAAGGTGCTTCCGCATCACGCCGAGCACATGGGGCGCGGCGACAAGGATACCGAAAATATTGCCAGTCAACCCCTCTCCAAAGAGCCTGGCCGCGTCAATCGAAAAGCGGTCTTCCTCCTGTTGGTGAAAATCGGTGACCTCATGCGCGCTTCGTCCTTTGCCTGTCGTCGGGAAGCTGCGCCCAGGTCGATCGGTCCCCATGTCCGATGTGTGCGCCGCCGGTCTGTCGCGGTGCTCGATTCGCTCCAGGTCAACCGCAACATCCGTTCCGCGATTGCGGAACAAGGACATCTGCGCCCCGTCGATCACCATGATCCGCGTGTTATGGGCAATGCGCATGTCTTTATCTCCTTTTTACAGCCGGCTTGGCGGTCCAGGCTTCGCCAGCCCGCGCTTAGGCCGCAACCGTTTCACGCTGGCCAGAAGCAGAGGGTGCGATCATGTCTTTATGTGTGTTGATCTGCGTTGACTTTGTATCGGCAAGAATCGCCTTTGCCTGGGCCACTTCTTCAGCTGAACCGTGCGCCATTACCAGGAAGTCATCCGCTTTCAGAGAGATTTCATAATCGATGACGCTATCGCGCGGGATGCCCAGGTTATAGAGTGCTGCCCCCAATGCGCTCAAACCGCCGACAACGATTGCGCCTTCGACCACGGTTATGACGGTCGCCGCGAGATAGCCAAGCACCATTACCGGGCCGAACATCGGAATCGTTATGAATACGCCGCCAAAGAGCAGACTCCACAACCCGCCCCAGAACGCGCCGCGGCCGCCCCAGAATTTCACGCGATCGCCGACATTGTAGAAGCCCACGACCTTTTCTTCGGTATGATAGCCTTGGCCTACGACGCTCAGATGTTTCATGTCGAAGCCCTCGGAGGCGAGCTTCTTGACCGCCAATTCGGCCAGGTTATGGTTTGAATAGATCGCGATGACAGCGTCTTTGGGATGCATGATCATCTCCTAAAAGGAATGTCTGACTTTCGAGGTGGCCAATTCGCGTCGTTTCAGTTTCAAAACGCTGCCCAGGGGTGTTTGTTCCGCCGTTGCGTGAAAAGTCTGAGTCTCAGAGCATTATGAGGACGTGGGTCGCATTATGGTCCTTCAAGTTCGGAGGGACCTTTTCCTGAGCAAAAACAGCCCCGGCACGAGCGGGAGCCACACCGCGCGGAACGAACGATCAGGGCGAACTTTTGGACGTCAGCAAAATGCAACACGGCGAATACCACCGATCCAAATAGCAACACGCTGATATGCTATGCTTGCAACCGGCTTTTGGTTGCCCTCCTCTCTGACGCCTCATTATGCATGACGCCTTCGCGGTCGAGCCTGAGTTGCAAGGCTTATGGCATAGCGTTTCAGTCCCTCGGCGCAAATCAGATACAGGCTGGTCAATCCGACAAGGCTTAAGCCAATCGAAATGGGCAATGTCGTAAATCCAAACCATGGGGCCATAGGCGAAAACGGTAATACCAACGCCAGTGCTAACGCCCCAAGCGACGACGCAACCAAAATTGTGCGGGCTCGATCCCGCCAAGGGCGCCCGTTCGTGCGAATGATGAAGATGACCAGTATCTGGCTCGCCATTGATTCCATGAACCACGCGGTTTGAAACTCCGAGGCCGACGCCCGGAAAAAATAGAGCAGTCCGCCGAATGTCAGGAAATCAAACACCGAAGACAGAGTTCCCATCACGCCTGCAAAACGGATCAGACCATGCATGTCCCATACCATCGGTTTGGCCAGCGCTTCGGGCTGCACCGTATCGAAAGGTATGCCAATCTCTGATACGTCGTAGAGCAGATTGTTCAGGAGAATCTGGGTGGGAAGCATTGGCAGGAACGGGAGAAACAGGGAGGCGCCCGCCATTGAGAGCATATTGCCGAAGTTGGAACTCGCCCCCATTCGGATGTATTTGAGGATATTGGCGAAGGTTCGTCGACCTTCTTCCACCCCATCGGCAACGACCGCCAGATCGCTGTCGAGCAAGATCATGTCCGCCGCCGCCTGGGCCACGCCCGTCGCACCAGAAACAGAGATGCCGATATCCGCGCCCTTGAGAGCGGGGGCGTCGTTTATCCCGTCCCCAAGATAGCCAACGACTTCTCCCCCCGCCTGAAGGAGCTTGATGATGCGCGACTTTTGATCGGGTGTCAGCCGGCCAAAGATGTTTGTCCTGCGCACCTGCACGCGCAATGCAGCGTTGCTCATCTTCGCGATTTCGGAACCCGAAAGAATGTTTTCCGCGTCAAGGCCGACAAGGGCAGCCAGATTCTTCACGACGATCGGGTCATCTCCCGATAATATCTTCAATTGAACACCAGCCGCTGCCAAGCGTGCAATCGCGGCGGCGGCCGAGGCCCTGGGGGGATCGGCAAAGGTGCAGAGTCCTTCGAATATCAGACGATTTTCGTCGTCGGGCGACACATTTTTTCGATCGCCGACCCAAACACGCGACGCGACGGCAATGGCGCGAAGCCCCTGCTCGCCCATTTCCTGAACCAACTTCAGGATCGCCTTGTGTTGAGTTTTGCCCAGACCGGCCGTCCCTTTCGCTGACCGAAGCCTGCTGCAAAGCGCCAGCACGGCTTCGGGCGCGCCCTTGACGATCAGCACCTTGTCGTCTGGCCCCGCCGCGAGGACCGAACCCGTTCGCCGCGAAAAATCAAAACTACGCCGGCCCAGTGCTTTCCACCCCTTGGCGGCCTTGGGAGCATAAGCGATCAACGCCGCGTCAAGCGCGCCCCGGTCCCCGCCGAGGATTGCCGCGATGGCACCAAGCCTGGCGGGTTCGGGGTCATCATTGCCAGCCGATGACAGGCTGTACGCCAAAGTGATTTCGGCTGAAGTCAGCGTTCCGGTCTTGTCTGTGCAAAGCACCGTCATCGCGCCCAGATCATGAATAGACGCGAGTCGCTTGATGATCACCTTTTTCGTCGCGAGACGCATCGCGCCGCGCGAAAGGGTCACGGTCGTGATCATGGGCAACAGTTCGGGCGTCAAGCCCACGGCCAGCGCGACGCCGAACAGGAGCGATTGCAGAACTGGCCTGCCAAAGAACATATGTGTGGCGAAGACGACAAGCACCAGCGCGATCGTGAGACGCGCTGTCAGGAGACCAAAGGCGTGCAGATCGCGCTTGAACGGCGAAATCTCGTCGCGTTCGACCAGCGCAGCGGCCGCTTCTCCGAAGATGGAATGCCGCCCCGTCCCCACGACCAACGCAATCGCTTCGCCGGTCTGCGCAACCGATCCCCGAAAAAGTGCGTTCCAGGCCTCGCCTGGCGTGGCGGCGTTATTAAGGCCGACCCTCTTTTCAACCGGATAGGGCTCTCCAGTGAGCGACGCTTCATTGGCCGTGAATGCGTTTCCCTCCAGCATCAGCGCATCAGCGGGGACGATGTCGCCAGCACGAACGCGAATGATATCTCCAGGCACCAATGCCTCGACCCTGACGCGCTGATAGCTGCCGTCCCGCAATGCTTCTGCGCTGAGGGCCACGGATCGGCGCAGCACTTCGGACGCGTGCAGTGCATGGCCTTCCTGAAATGTATCAAGGCCAATGGAAAGGGTCAGTATCCCGACGATGATTGCCCCGCCGACGCTGTCTCCGGTAAGTGCGGACACGACTCCCGCTGCGAGCAGGATAAGGGATAGAGGTTCCAACAAGCGATTTACAACGGCCCGAACTGGTCCGACCTGCGTATCAGCAGCGTCTGCGTTGGGACCTGATCGACGGAATATCCGCGCGACCTCGCCATGGGTCAGTCCGTCTCGGGTCCCTCCGAGAGACGTGAACAGCGCGTCAGCGGATTGCGTCCAAAAATGCTCCAGAATATGCCCATCCGAGGCTCCAGCCAGGCGGACATCTGAAACGGTCATTGCACGGCAAGCGTGACGTCAATGGAGATAGGCGCGTCATCGTGATGAGGCACAAGCGCATCAAGCGAGCAAGCCACATCTTCCATCGTCGCATCAACGGGAAATCCCAAAGAGACGACCGAGTCACCAAAGACAAATCTCAACCGATTGATTTCTGCATTCTCAAGCTTGAAGTCCATATTATCTCACTCCTCGTTGCGAGAAACGAAGCGTAATCGTGCCGCGATACCAAGCCAGACTCGGAAACTACCTAGTCTCGGCTGCCAGCGCCAATCGTGCCAGCGCAGGAAGAGATGTCGCTCCGGTTTTCGCCATGATTGCGGCGCGGTGGTTTTCGACGGTGCGTTGGCTGATGCCCAGGTCTGCGGCGATGTTTTTGCTGGGATGTCCCGCGAGCACCATATCCATGATCTGATGCTGGCGCTTGGTTAGGCCAGCGACTTGCTGCGCTGCAGCCTCGCGATGCGCAGTGCGCTTGCTCGTGTCCCGCGCGAGATCGAGGGCACGCGTAACGCTGGCGAGGAGTTCTCTGGCTCCGATGGGTTTTTCGATGAAGTCTGACGCGCCGGCCTTCATCGCCTCCACTGCCATTGCGACGTCGCTGTTGCCGGTGATCATGATCGCGGGCAGCCGGTCACCCGCACTGTTCAACTTTTGCAAAACCTCAAGGCCGGTCATACCGGGAAGATAGGCGTCGATCAGCAAACAGGCTTCGCGGCCCGGCGTATACGCGGCAAGGAACGACTCTCCTTCGGCATAATCCTCCACGCTGCGGCCATCGACTTCGAGCATATCGCGCATCGCTTCGCGGATATGGAGATCATCATCGACTACATAGATGACCGGCCCCGCGCCGCCGCGCGGGTTTGGAGCGGATTGCCTACCGATCAACAGCCGCTGGATCGCCTGCGTTAGCGCATTGAGCTTGACCGGCTTGTTGAGGTGAACGCAATCGCCTTGCGCAATATTGCGCAGCGTGTCCGTCGAAATATCTCCGGTCAATATGATGACCGGAAGCTGGCGTTCAAATTTGGCGCGCAGCTTTTTGGTCAGTTCCAGCCCGTTCATCCCGCCGGGAAGGTTGAAGTCTGACAAGATGAGGTCGGGCTGAATTTGCCTGTCTCGCACCTGTTCCAACGCAGCGCGACCATCGGAAACGGTGGTGACGTCATGGCCCTCTTCGTTCAGGATAACGTCAAGGAGCTCACGCACTTCCGGATCATCCTCTATCACGAGGATATTGCCGGTTAGCGGTGCATCGGCGACCATCCCGTTGCGATCCCGTGCACGTTTATGAGGCGAGGCAACATCGCGCTCCGGCGTTGCGATCTCGATCGTAAAGACCGACCCACGACCAACTTGCGACCTTACGGCAACCGGGTGACCGAGCAAAATCCCGAGCAGCTTGACGATCGAAAGACCAAGTCCAAGACCACGACTGCGTTCACGCGCGGCGTTATCGAGCTGATGATACTCATCAAATACGGTATCAAGTTCGTCTTGTGCAATGCCGATGCCGGTATCCCACACTTCGATGCTGAGCCTGCCCGCGCGGCGGCGACAGCCGATTAGCACCCTGCCGCGCTTGGTGTATTTGAGTGCGTTCGAGATCAGGTTGCGGATCATCTGTTCCAGCAATCGCGGATCGCTGGTGATCGAAAGGCTGCACGGAACTGCGCGCAAATCCAGCTTTTGCGATTGTGCATGATAGGTGAATTCACCGCACAAGCGTTTGAGCATATCGTTGATCGGGAACGTGACCAAGTCCGGTGTTACGTTGCCTGCTTCAATCTGGTTGATATCAAGCAAGGTATTGAGCATTCCTGACATCGCGCCCAAAGTCTCATCCACCCGCGTGACCAGCTGTTGCGCCTTTTCGCCTTCGACTTTTCTGGCGAGCAACCCTTGGAGCAGAACCAGGGTCTGGAGCGGTTGGCGTAAATCATGGCTTGCCACCGCAAGAAAGTGGGATTTCGCAATCGTCGCCTGCTCGGCGATTTGCTTGGCCTCCATCATGATCTTTGTGGCCCGCTTGCGTTCGGTGATATCGGTAAAGGTGATGACGACACCCTCGACATCATCGTCGGCGCGATAGGGCATGATCCGGCGGTTGAACCAGAAACCACCATCGGTTTCAATCTCGCGGTCAATCGGCTCGGAATTTTGAAGGACGGCGCGGGCATCGTCCGATAATTCGCGATCTGCGGACAGCGAGCTGAGATCCGACAAGGGCCGTCCGACATCACCGGGGCGCAGGGCGAACAATGCTTTGGTCGCAGGCGTGAAGAGCCGGATGTTGAGGTCTCGATCAAGGAACATCGTTGCAATGTCGGTACTATAGAGGACATTCTGCAAATCGTTCGAGGTGATCCGCTGCCGGTCGAGTGTTTCCTGGAGCTGGCTATTGAGTGCGGTCAGCTCCTCGTTCAACGATTGCAATTCCTCCTTCGATGTCAGCAATTCCTCATTTGTCGATTGAAATTCCTCGTTGACCGACAGCGCTTCTTCATTGATCGCGCGTTGCTCCTCGCCCGAAACCTCGAGGCTGTGGATTGCACCGTGGAGTTCGGCTTTCACGACGTCGAGCTCCAGCTCAAGTTCGGCGATGCGTGGCGCATCGCGCGCTGAGGCCGGTTGACCCTGTCGTGCCGTGCGCGAGGCCATTTCGACGAAGCAAACCAGCAACAGATCCTCGCCGTTATGAACGACGGGCATCACATCGATCTTGAAAGGCACGGCTTTGCCGTCATGGCTGATCTGGCCGCCTGCTGTCTCGAAGCGGGCGTCGGTCTTGATCACATGCTGGATCGCCGAACGCAATTTGGTGCGCAGCCCTTGCGGTGCCATCGCCAACACATCATGGGTCGGATAACCGGGAGCAACGCGAAGATAGCGTTCCGTTGGCCCGAGCGAATAAAGGCAATCATGCTTGTGATTGATCAACACTGCCGCAGGGGCATGGTTTTCCAGCACGATCCTTTCGCAGAGTTCAGCGAGTGCCGTCTGATTTGATACGTGTTGTCCTTGCCACGATTGGGCAACTGGCCGACCGGCTCCGACTGCTATTGGCCAAAAACCAGCGCCTCCAAGGCGACCTCGACCGATATGCCGGTAAAGCCGATCGGGTTTTGAGATTACTGAAAAGCGCCCGTCCGCCGTGCCAACCGTTTCGGCACTGCCGAGCAACAGGGTGCCCCCATCCCGGAGTGCGAAATGGAACAGCGAGATCACCTTCGCTTGCGCCTCGGTGCCAAGATAGATCAGCAAATTACGACAGGAAATCAGGTCCAGCCGCGAAAATGGGGGGTCGCTGAGGACATCCTGCACTGTAAAGATCACTGTGGCTCGCAGTTCGGCAGTGACACGATAACCGTGTTCGTCCTTGTTGAAAAAGCGCTCCAGCCGGGCGGGCGAAACTTCGGTCTTGATGCTTTCGGCGTAGAGTCCGTCGCGCGCTGCCGCGACGGCGTCAGCATCAACATCGGATGCAAATACTTGTACCGTGACTTTGCTGTTGGCCGCAGTGATCGCTTCACGGAACAGCATCGCAAACGAATAGGCCTCCTCACCCGTGCTGCATCCCGCGATCCATATTCGCAGCGGAATGTCAGGGGCCTGATTGCGGACGAGATCGGGAATGATCTTTTCCGCAAGCAGATCAAAGACTTTGGGATCGCGGAAGAAGCTGGTGACGTTGATCAGCAAATCCTTGGCGAGCAGATCGATCTCCAGCGCGCTGCCTTCGAGCATCGAGAGATATCGCCCCATATCGTCGTGCTTGATCGACGCCAGCGCCATCCGACGCTCGATCCGCCGTTGCAGTGTGCCGCGCTTGTAGAGCGAAAAATCATGCGCAGTCGTCTTGCGCAGCAACGCAATGATTTCGGGCAGACATTGGGCAGACTTGTCCGACGAGGTTGCCGAGCTCTCACTGCGTGCGACGCGAAGATTGGGGTGGGTCAGTGCTTCGGCGATCCTGGCGATGGGCAGGATCAGGTCGACCGCGCCTGCAGCAATCGCGGCTTTGGGCATACCATCATATTCCGCTTCCTCGGGTTTCTGCGCGATAACGAAACCGCCGGCATCGCGAACGGCGATCAACCCGAGCGACCCATCTGATCCGGTGCCCGAGAGGATGACGCCAATCGCCCGCGCCTTCAAATCCGCAGCCATTGAATGTAGCAGAAAATCGAAAGGCAGACGCGCGCCGTGTGGGGCATCGGGGCTTGAAAGGTGCAACATGCCCGTGTGAACCGAGAGATAAGCTCCGGGCGGAATAACATAGAAATGGTCTGGGACGATTTTCATTCCGTTGGCAGCTTGCACAACGGTCATGGCGGTGTGACCCGCCAATAAATCGACCATCAAACTCTCATGATGGGGATCAAGGTGCTGGATCAGGATGAAGGCCATGCCCGAATTTGCGGGCAAGGCGCTGATCAATTTGGTGCAGGCTTCCAGCCCACCCGCCGACGCGCCGATGCCGACAACAGGAAATTCGTTCGGTCGCCGGGGTCGGTCATGTGGGGCTTTCAATGGTTTCGGCCGTTTGCTCGGCATTTGGCCCCCGTCCTTCAAACATAATTCCGCTTTGAACCATAACACCGTACCATCGTGTTTGTTCCTTCGGCGTCGTGCTTGCATCGGAATAGCGGCGCTTTGTGTCGCCTTGTCAATCACACGAGCGGGAGGAACCATTTGAGAATTGAGTAGTTTCCGAGTCTCACCACGACAAAGCGTGATCAGTAAAGATCAGCTTCGTCCGCAACCGGAGTGTGACTTATGCAAAAGACCCACAACACCCTTTCAGAACAAATCCGGATCCAGTCCGTCGAGCTGCTCAACAAGCATCTGGCAGCGGCCATCGATCTCCACGCGCAGATGAAGCAGGCGCATTGGAACGTGCGTGGACCAGGCTTCATTGCAATCCATGAACTGTTTGACCGGGTATCGACCGCGATTGAAAATTACTCCGACTTGATCGCCGAGCGCGCGGGCGGACTGGGCGGAACCGCCGATGGCACAATCCAGGTAGCAGTCGAGCATTCCTTCCTCCTTCCTTATCCGCTGGGGATCGCTGATGAGATGCAACATCTGTTTGCCGTCTCCGGCGCGCTTGCCGGGTTCGGGGAATCGGTGCGCGAGGCGATTGACCATGCGAGCGATTATGGCGATGCCACCACCGCCGATCTGTTCACCGAAATCTCACGCGGGGTTGATCAGCAGCTATGGTTCGTCGAATCCCATCTTGCGCCCAAAATCGCGAAGCCAATGTCGCTCAAGCACGACCCCGCGGTTGCAGTCACCTCGATCAAACGGGTGAAGTGA
>JANLST010000289.1:0-9026 GCA_031362505.1 Sphingomonadales bacterium | reverse complement strand
AGTGGACTATCACAGTGCAGGGACAGTCGAACTGATCGTGAGCGGCGCTGATCCGACGGGCGAAAGCTTCTACTTTCTCGAAATGAACACCCGCCTCCAGGTTGAGCATCCAGTGACCGAATGCATAACCGGCATCGATCTCGTCGAACAGATGATCCGCGTGGCCTATGGCGAGGCGCTGAACTTCACGCAGGATGATGTGCAGCTCAACGGCTGGGCGGTCGAAAACCGGGTCTATGCCGAAGATCCGTATCGCGGTTTCCTGCCTTCGACCGGACGACTGGTGCGGTACAATCCACCGGTCGCTGAAAATGGCGTGCGTGTGGATGACGGCGTGGCCGAAGGGGGCGAAGTTTCGATCTTCTACGATCCGATGATTGCGAAGCTCGTCACCTATGGCGAGACCCGCGAAGAGGCGATCGACAAGCAAATCCTCGCGCTTGACCAGTTCGAAGTACAAGGCGTCGGGCACAATATCGATTTTCTCTCCGCGATCATGCAGCATGAGCGCTTCCGCTCCGGAAATTTGACGACCGGGTTTATTGCCGAGGAGTATCCCGATGGCTTCCGAGGCGCGCCCGCCTCGCCGGAGCTGCTGCGCTCGCTCTCGGCCATTGCAGCCTTTGCTGCGGCTGCCGAAGCCGATCGTGCGCGCCGCGTCGATGGGAAGCTTGGCAAGCGGCTCACTCCGCCTTCGGCCTGGCAGGTGCTGATCGGCGGCGTCGCCCACGATGTCGTGCTGGCCGAAGATGAAGTTACCGTCGATGGCGAGCCGTTGGATCTCTCGATGGAATACACGCCGGGTGATCGGCTGATCGACGCCGAAATCGCAGATACTCCGCTTGCGGTGAAGATCGCGAAATCGCTCATAGGCTTCACGATGACGACGCGCGGCGCAAGTCACAAGGTTCGCGTATTGCCCGCCCATATCGCCCCTCTCGCAGCGCATATGATCGAGAAAATCCCGCCCGACCTTTCCAGATACCTTCTGTGCCCGATGCCTGGACTGCTCGTGGCGCTGCATGTCGGCGAAGGCGACAAGGTCGAGGCCGGGCAACCGCTTGCTGTCGTCGAGGCCATGAAGATGGAAAATATCCTGCGTGCCGCGAAGGCAGGGAAAGTCAAATCGGTGAGTGCATCGACAGGGGACAGTCTTGCAGTTGACGCAATAATCCTCGAAATGGAGTAACGCCGCTAAAGGCAAAACCCAACGGGGAGGATAATCATGGCATTGCCCATTACTGCCATTACGGCTGCAATCTGCGCGATCATGCTGCTGATCACAGCGATTGACACGGTGCGCCATCGAATCCGGGCAAAAGTGCCATTCGGCGATGGGGGCGATACAAAACTGACCAGCGCGAGCCGCAGCCACGGCAACCTTGCCGAACATGCCCCGATCGCAATTATCCTGATCGGTTTGCTTGAACCGCACGCCAATCACATCGCCTTGAGTGCTGTCGCTGGAGCGTTCCTCTTGGCGAGGGTTGCACACATTTTCGGCCTTTATGCGCCAGCCAGCACAAACCCGCCCGTTCCCCGCCAGATTGGCGTTGTTGGCACGTGGCTGACGCTGGCAATCCTGATCGTCTGGACGCTTTATTTGGTCGTGACGCTCAACGGATAAATCACTCGGTGGTCGTTTTGCTATTTGAGACTGTTTGGATGCTCTTCAGACAAAGACGCATGCGATCTGAGACCACGTGAATTGGTACGTCACGCATGTGGTGATCGGGCGCATCATCTCAGGATCTGAAACCTCATCATTGGTAATCGGGATGAAAAGGCCGATAAACTGCCTGAGCATGATCACCACTTGCCATTTCCCAAAAGTCAGGGAAAGCAGAGAATCGAAACCCGGAGAAAGCCATGCAAGACGCGGTCATTGTTTCCACAGCCCGTACCCCCATCGGAAAGGCCTATCGCGGCTCTTTGACTGACACGCACGGGTCGGATCTTGCCGCGCATGTGATCACCGCAGCGATCGAGCGGGCAGGGGTGGCGCCCGGTGAGGTTGATGACGTCCTTTTGGGTTCAGCCCATCCCGAGGGCGCAACGGGAAACAATATCGCCCGCGTTGCGGCCTTGCGGGCAGGCTTGCCGGTCACGGTTTCGGGAATGACGCTGGACCGGAAATGCTCATCGGGCTTGCAGACGATTGCGATTGCGGCGCAGCGGATCATGTCCGGCGAGGAGGGCATCTATGTTGCTGGCGGGCTGGACTCTGTTTCACTGGTGCTGCCCAACAAGAATCTGAAGCACGTTCATTCGGATTGGGTGCAGGCCAATCGCCCCGACCTGATGTTGCCGATGATTGATACGGCGGAGAATGTTTCGAAGCGCTATGGTGTCACGCGCGAGATGCAGGACGAATATGGTGCGCAGTCGCAGCAACGCGTGTCTGCTGCCTTCGAGGCAGGGCGCCTCGCACAGGAAATCGTGCCAATAACCGTCACCAAGAATATCAAGGACAAGGACGGTAACGTAACCAGTGCGGAAACCGTCACGCTCGATCGCGACGAAGGCATGCGTCCTGGCACAACGTTTGAGAGCATTTCGAGCCTGAAACCAGTGTATGACGGTGGAACGGTTACTGCGGGGAATGCAAGCCAACTTTCCGATGGCGCGAGCGTTTGTGTCGTCATGTCTGCAAACCAAGCTGCGCGGCGGGGGCTCACGCCAATGGGGGTCTTTCGCGGCTTCGCTGTGGCCGGTTGCGAGCCCGACGAAATGGGGATCGGTCCCGTATTTGCGGTGCCCAAGTTGCTTGGACGGCATGGCCTTACGGTTGATGACATCGATCTCTGGGAATTGAACGAAGCGTTTGCCGTGCAGGTCATCTATAGCCGCGATCGTCTGGGGATCGACAATGACAAGCTCAATGTAGACGGTGGCGCAATCGCGATTGGTCACCCCTTCGGAATGTCTGGTTCGCGCCTGACAGGTCACGCGTTGATCGAGGGCAAAAGGCGCGGGGCCAAACGCGCGGTGGTGACGATGTGTATTGGCGGCGGGATGGGCGCAGCCGGACTATTCGAGATCTTCTAGTTCCTGTCGCAACTCAGGACCGTGTTCATCCAGCCCAGGTGCAAAGCCGATTGTTCGACCCTTGTCTGCCGCAAACCGGATCGGCGGCGTGATTTGCTTGAACCGCCCTTCGGTCGGGTGTTCCCTGGTTTGGAAGAATCCCGTTTCCACAAGGTGCGGGTCATCGAAGATGTCGGCTAGGTCGCACGCGGGCATTGCCGGAAACTCGTTCGCGGTCAGCAATGCCATCCACTCCGCCGTCGTTTTGGCGGGAGTCAGGCGCGCGACCTCGTTAAAGAGTGCCGCGGAATTCTTGAACCGCTCGCTCGGCCCGGCAAACTCCGGTTTCGAAAGAACATCGGGATCGCCCAGCAAGGCAAACAGGGTTGCCATCTTCCCGTCGGAATAGGCAACGATCGAGATATAGCCATCAGCCGTCGGGAAGGGTTGGCGACCGCGATCGAGTTGGCGTGGATACCCGATCGGCCCGCGTGGCGGATCGAATGTGGCGTCATGCATATGCTCGGTCAGGTTGAACGTCGCAAAGGCCTCGAACATTGGCACTTCGACATATTGGCCTTCGCCTGTGCGCAGTTTGTGAATGATGGCCGCGAGCATGGCCTGAGCCGCGTAATGGCCGGACACCTTGTCCGCGATCAAGGATGGAAAGTAGCGCGGTCTTGGATTGCCGTCGGCACGTGGCAATAGCGATGCGACCCCTGTCGCAGCCTGAATCACATCGTCATAGGCGGGCAAATCGCGATAAGGACCATCTTGTCCGAAGCCAGTGCAATGAAGATAGATGATATCCGGTTTGATGTCCCGGACCGCATCATAGCCAAAGCCCAACCTTGAAATCGCTTTGCTGCGTACATTGTGGATAAAGATATCGGCCGTCTTCAGAAGCTTACGCATGACGAGGATGTCATCGGCCTGTTTGAGGTCGAGTATCATCGAACGCTTTCCGCGATTGAGCGTCATGTGGGTCGACCCCATGCCACGGGTGTTGACATGACGACCTATGTAACGTGAAACTTCACCAATTGGAGGCTCCACCTTGATGACATCAGCCCCCATATCGGCCAGCATCTGAGTGGCATAGGGACCAAAGACGACGCTGGACAGGTCGACGATACGGATGCCTTCAAGCATGGACATGGACGATCAATGAGCTTCCGAAAAACCGAATGCCCCGTGTTGAACAGCGACGCGAGCGACGTCTAGGCTCAAAATAGCTAGGTCGTGCACCTTGCCATCGCGGTCACGGACATGATCGCGCAGCATCGCTTCGCCGCGAAACCCCATTTCCTCGAACAAGGCGATTGCACCGCGCTGATCCGGTGTCATGCGCGCGATAAGCTTTTCGGCGCCACTATCAACCGCATCGGCAAAGCATTGCTGCAACAAAATCCGGCCAAGGCCCTTGCCCCGCATATCCTCCGAAATCAGGATCCGCAGTTCGGCGACGTGAGCAGACCAGCTCAATAGGTCGCGCACAATCGCCGTCGTTCCCACAACCTCATCTCCGGCAAGCGCAATGAGGCTGGTAATTTCGCCATCGGCAATCGAATCAATCCAGGCATTGATCACCTTTGGGTGCTGAATATCGCGTGCAAGGAAAAGCAGATCATGCCCTGGAAGCGACTGGGCAAATGCCCGTACTGCTCCAAGATGGATGACCTCAAAAGGGGTAAGAGTGACCGGCGTTCCGCCACAATCCACAGTTTTCGGATAATCGCTCAAAGGCTGCGCTCCTGTAGCCAATTGTCGAGTTGCGGCCAAAGCCGCTTGATCGCATTTCCACCCGCCACGAGGCTCACATGACCGCCTTTCAGCATCACCTCCTGTTTGTCGACAGAACCAATCATCGGGACCAAAGGCTTTGACGCTTCATACGGCACGATGTGATCATGTTCAGCGACCACATGCATGAACGGCACCGTGATGTTGCCGAGATCGACCTTGCGTCCGGCGATCTCCATCGTTCCCTCATAAAGCGCATTGTCCCACATCAACTGCTCGGTGGTTTCCTTGAAATATCGCCCAGCGAGCGGCAGCATATCGGTGGCCCAGCGATCGAACATGCGGAAGGATTTCACATATTCGTCGTTCCACATATTGTCCCACAGCCGAATATTGCCTGCAATCTTGGCACCGGGTCGCAACAGGTCAAACGCCGAGTAGAGCATTTCTGCCGGACAATTTCCGTAAGTCGCGATCAATCGGTCAACATCGAAGAAGCGCTTGTCCGACCAGGCCTGAAACATTTCCATGCCCTTGAAATTGACCGGCGTCGTGAAGGTCACAAGGTTCTTGAGCGGGGGGCCTGGATTGATCGCGGCCCAAAGCAACGAAAGCACACCACCAAAGCAGTAGCCAACAACTGTCAGGTCAGGCTCGCCCGTTTCCTTGAGCACGCGTTCAACGCAGCTTGGCAGGAAATCGAGGACATAATCGTCCAGCCCCAAATGGCTTTCATCCTGGCGCGGAGCTTCCCAATCAATCATGAACACGTCGAACCCGGCCTTGAGCAGGAATTCAACAAGGCTCTGCCCCGGCACCATATCGAAAATATAGCCGCGATTGGTTGTCGCCATCACCAGCAGGATCGGAACCCGGTACACTTCGTCGGACATCGGGCGGTAGTGATAAAGCCGTAACGTGCCGCGCGAGATCAACGTATCCTTTGGGCTGGCCCCCAGAACAGGCGCTGGCGATGCGAAATAGCCCAGACCCTTTATGTTCCGCTGCATCGCCCGCTCAAACTCTGCAGCTGAGCGTTCCAACAAGTTTGCCTCGCTCATTTTGGCTTTGTCGGTGGCTGCTTGGTTCTTTTAGGCTTCGGCGACGACGAATGTGTCGCGGACGCGCCCAAGGCCGACTCGATTCTTGATAGTTGCGCTTCGATGTTGCCAACGCGCTCACCCAATGCGGCAAGATCCTCGCGGCTCGGAATGTTGGTCGCGGCAAGGACCTTGGTCATGCCTTCATGAACGGCCTGTTGTATTTGCATCGAAAAGGCGGTCGCGCCTTGCATGCTCCGGGCGAATTCACTGCTACCAGCGATCTTGCCGCCATAATCATTGGCCGCCTTTTCCCATTGGCTCACCATATCGCGAAACATGGAGAAGGGGTCGGTTGGTGTCTTTTCGTTCATCGACGCATGTTTGGCGTTTGCACGACCAACGTCAAGCGCTTTGGCATGAAATAGGATGCTGTCGGAGTCAAAGTTTCATGACTCGATTGAGGATGTTGCATTTTGGACCGAAAAACCTAATGTTTCCTCTTTAGGAAGTTGATTGATCGAACCAATTATGCCCGACACAGACACCCCCTTGTTCACGCTGCGCGAAGTTGCGGGGGCAACCGGCTGGAACCTCGGCACGATGCGCGATCATTTCGTCAAAGGTGTCTTCCCCTGGCATGAGGGAGACGGCAAAGCGAAGGTGGCTGGATCGACCAGCCTCTTGTCTCTGCGTGCCGCCATTCGCCTGGGCATCGCGCAGAACCTGTGGACGCTAGGCGTGTCGCCGCGTGATGCCTTCAAGGCGGCAACGATCTTCACCGATTTCGGCTCGGCGCCAACCAGCAATGAATTCGGCCTGTCGCGCCAGGCGGGAAATATCTTCCCTGATGGATATGACACGATCCTGCTCTGGCGAAAAGGAGAGGGGGGCCGGGTGATGCCGACGGACGAAGGCGGCTTCGTAAACATCAACCAGTTCATCTGCGCGCCGTTCGGCGGGCGATCCGGACCAGTGGTGCTGGTGCGAGTGGAGGATGTGGTTGAGGCGGTGATGGCCGCGCTGTTGCCGGAGGGACGGTTGCCGGCGGGTTGATCCCGGAAATTGCGCGAAATCGGTGCTTAACTTCCCAAACTTCCCGCGAGTCGCGTCCCGAGTGGGAAGCTAAGCCGTTGGCGCATAGGGCGGCGGCGGTGGGCGGTTCGTGCCCGGTCTGGATATTCGATCCCCCGGCTTGCGGAGTGTGAGAAAGAGCCGGTGATTCGATTGGCAGGATAAATCCTATTTTTCAAGGACCTAAGAGGCGTGCGCCGAAAAAAACGGCAACGCTTTTCGGCAGTTTTCCGAAACATCCACCAGAAAATCCGAATTTTCTAGCCTACACATATTGCATTTGTTCTTCTAATGTTTCAACGCTGGGAAAATAACGGACACAATGTCCGGTTTGGACTACAGTCCTGACTGTCCGCTATCAAGGTGCCGCTGAGGGTTAGCAGTCGTTCGTTCACCGGCTTGGCTGTGGCAGCTTCGCGTTCCAATTCAGGCACCTGATGAGGGGATTGGGTTGCCTGAAAACGAAGCGGTTCGTTTTCCCAATCATAGCCGGCGAGCATAGACGCCATGCCCAAAGGCCATTTTACGTCCAATCAATCAAAGTGCGAAAGCGATATTGAGATCGAGTTCATCGGCTCATGCCCGTTTGACAAGCACAAGGATATTGCAATGACCAAATCGACTTTTGCACTATTGGCAGCCAGCTTCATGATTGCACCGGCAGCGTATGCAGCGACCCCCGCAACGGTCGCGGTTGTTCCCACGGCCCCGGCAAAGGGCGTTTTGCGGGTTAAAAGCGTTTACGGCCTGGACGAAACAATCGCGCGCCTGAAAGCGGACATCGCTGCAAAAGGCATCAAGTTTTTTGCAGAGATTGATCAATCGCAGCTTGGGGCGGCGGCCAATATTACGATCCGCCCGTCAAAGCTGATCCTTTTCGGCAACCCGCCCCTAGGTGTTCAATTCCTCAGCGCAAACCCCTATTCAGGCCTCGACTGGCCGGTGCGGATGTTGGTGCTGGAGGAAGCCGATGGCAGTATCAGCGTGGCCTGGACCGATTTTGGGTATGTCGCAGATCGCTATTCCATAACCAACCGCACGGCACAGTTCGAGATGGCGAGTGAGGTCGCCGCATCGATCGCCTCGAGCGCGACTAAATGACGGTTGCATTGGCAAGCCTTACGTTTCTTGTTGCGGCTATTTGCGCCGGGCTGATGGGTTATGCCATCCAGCGCGGCGCAACCTGCACCGTAGCCGCCATTGGCGAAATTGCAGAGCAAAGCAGCGCCCGCCGCCTCATCGCATTGGCAGAGGCGGCGCTCTGGGTGGCGGGGTGTTTGCTGATCGCCCGTTGGATCGGCTTTATCCCGACCCTTCCAGGCGGTTTCGCGGTGACCGGCTGGACGGTCGCTGGCGGCGCGTTGCTGGGTGTCGGAGCCTATATCAATCGCGCGTGCGTGTTCGGAGCGATTGCACGACTTGGTTCGGGCGACTGGTCCTATGTGCTGACGCCAATCGGATTCTTCGCAGGCGCTGCAAGCATGATGCTCACCTTTGGGACAATCATGCCGATTCCGGTTCGGACAGAAACCCTTCTTCCCGATTGGGTTGCGATCGCCTTTGCGTTGTACGCCGTCTGGCGGATCATTGGTATTTTGCGGAGAATCCGAAGCGAGAGGCGTGTCGCCAAACATGTCTGGGCTCCGCATGAGGCAACCCTCATCATCGGGATTACTTTTGTCATCATGCTGTTGAGCGTAGGCGCCTGGGCCTATACCGATCTGTTGTCGCGATTGGCCATGGGCATGTCGGACAATGCCGATTGGCGGGCGATCCTTTTTGTTGCCTTGCTTGGCGGGGCGACCGTTGGTGGCTGGACGGCGGGGCGATTGTCCAGCCGTCTGCCGACTTTTTCTGGCATGGCCCGCTGCTTCACGGGTGGATTACTGATGGGTTGGGGCAGCGCCCTTATACCGGGTGGCAATGACGGCCTCATTCTCATTGGCATGCCTCTTTTCCAGATGCATGCTTGGGTTGCGATTTTTTCCATGTGTGCAACTATCTGGAGTGCGTTCACGGTTGAGAAGGCTTTCGGGTAAGGATAGGTCATGACCAGACGGATGTTCGGACGGACACGCGCTGTCGGATCGCTCGTATTGGCCCTGTCGCGTGTACCTGCATGGCTTTGTTATCCCCAGAAAT
>JANLST010000440.1:0-1852 GCA_031362505.1 Sphingomonadales bacterium | reverse complement strand
CAAGGCCTTGTGTTCGAAAAACATGACCGGGTCATCGCCCCGCAATGCTTCGAGCAGCAAACCCTTCGCATCGGCGGGGGTTGTCGGCATGACAACCTTGAGCCCGGGGATCGATGTCATCATCGCATAGACGGATTGGCTATGTTGCGCGGCTGCGTTCATTCCGGCGCCATAAATCATTCTGACGACTGCCGGGCAGGTGGTCTTTCCACCAAACATGTAGCGGAATTTCGCCATCTGGTTCCAGAGCTGGTCGAGGCTGACGCCGACAAAATCGGCAAACATCAGTTCTGCTATCGGGCGTTTGCCGGCAAGCGCAAGACCTGCCGCCGCGCCCACAATGGCGCTTTCGGAAATAGGTGTGTCGATGACCCGGTTGGCACCGAACTTTGCATAAAGCCCCGTTGTTGCGCCCCAGATTCCGCCGATAGCTTCAGGGCCACCCGCAGTGCCGTTGCCGCCGACAATGTCTTCGCCGAGTACCAGCACGTCTGGGTTTCGTTCCATTTCGTAATGGATCGTCTGGTTGATCGCATCGCGGATCGTCATCTCAGTCATTGGTCCGCGTTCCTTCTAGTATGAGACGTAAACATCAGTGGTGACGTTCGCCGGATCTGGTGGCGGTGCCGCCCTTGCTTCGAGAATGGCTTCTTCGATCAGCGTGGCTGTTTCGGCGTCGATTGCATCAAGATCGGCATGATCGAGCAGGCCAGCCGAGGTCACTTTCTCGCGAAAGGCCTTCAGGCAATCGCGCTCGGCGCGGATTCGATCAAGTTCACCCGGACCACGATAGCGTTGGGGATCGCCTTCGAAATGTCCGTAGAAGCGCTCTGTGTCGAGTTCGATTGCGGCGGGCCCGTTTCCGGCGCGGACATATTCGAGAAGTTCGCGCATCGTTTCATAGGTATCGAAAAAGTCACTGCCATTCGCACGCCAGACTTTCATCCCGAACGCTTCGGCCCGGCTTGCAATATCCTTGTTGGTTCCCACCGCATAGTCGAAGCCGGTGTGTTCGGAATAATGGTTGTTCTCGAACACGAAGATACAGGGCGCCTTGGTCACGACGGCCATGTTCATTGCTTCAAAGGTCGTCCCCTGATTGCATGCGCCGTCGCCCGAAAAGGCAATCGCGACCTTGCCCTTGCCGTCGATCTTTGCCGACAAGGCAGCGCCAACCGCCTGGGGTGCGCCCGCGCCGACGATGCCATTGGCTCCAAGCATCCCCACGGACACGTCGGCAATATGCATCGACCCTCCCTTGCCCTTGCAAAGCCCGTCTGCGCGTCCGTAAATCTCCTTCATCATGCCCTTCACATCGCAGCCCTTCGCGATGCAATGACCATGCCCCCGATGGGTCGAAACGATGAAGTCGTCATCGGCGAGATGCTCACAGACCCCAACAGCGGCCGCCTCCTGACCGCAATAAAGATGGGTGAATCCTGCGATGTCGCCTGTCATGATCTCTGCATGAAGTCGCTCTTCAAACATCCTGATCACCACCATCTGACGATAGGCGCGCACCAACTGATCGCGGCTGAGTTGCACTATTTGTCTCCTGCTAATTTTGCTTGCGAGCCAGAATCGAAATGGTCGTCCTAGAACTGGACTCGCTTGGTGTATCCGCCATCAACAACGAGGTTCGCGCCTGTGATATAGCTTGCGGCCGGGCTTGCCAGAAAGACGACCGCATTCGCCACTTCTTCCGGGCTGCCCAGACGGCCGGTTGGCATCTGCGCAACCGTCGCATCATAAAAGCCGCGCATTCCGGCCTTGATCGCTTCCCAATTGCCGGTGGGGTATTCGATCGGGCCCGGCGAGATCGTGTTGACGCGAATTCCTTTCGCTGCAAGCG
>JANLST010000428.1:0-12028 GCA_031362505.1 Sphingomonadales bacterium | reverse complement strand
TTCGAACCGGCAACGCCCAGAAGCCGGAATGCGACACTGACAGATCGCTACCTTGCCGGTGGATTGATTCCGCTGGGCAAGACCAATGTACCCGAATTCGCACTTATGACGACAACGGAATCGCGGCTCTATGGCCCGGCGAGAAATCCATGGAATCCGGCCCATTCAACAGGCGGGTCGTCTGGAGGTTCGGCAGCTGCTGTGGCTTCCGGCATGGTTCCAATGGCTCACGCCAATGATGGAGGCGGCTCAATTCGGGTGCCGGCGTCGTCATGCGGACTGGTGGGGCTGAAGCCGACACGCGCGCGCAGTTCGATCGGGCCGGCGCTGGGCGAAGGATGGGGCGGGCTTGAAGTTGAACATATCGTCAGCCGCAGCGTTCGCGATACGGCGGCGATGCTCGATGCGACAGCCGGCCCGGCATTGGGAGATCCGTATTGGGCGCCCCCGCAACCAAAGTCCTACCTCGCCTCGTCGCGTACAGCGCCAAAAAAATTGCGCATAGCACAAATTCTGACCCGTGCGGACGGGACTGACCTGCATCCGGATTGCCTTGCGGCGGTCGAATATGCCGGAAAGATTTGCCAAGGCCTTGGGCATCGGATCGATGTGGTTGATCCAGTCAAAGCCTGTCAGATGGGCGCGGAGCGCTTCCAAGGCTTCGTCCAATCCTATTTCGCTCTTTATGCAACCAGCCTTGTGACCCAGATCGATGACATCATTGCCCAAACACGTGCCAAGCCGTCGCCAAAGAAGCTCGAAGACTATACCTTGGCGCTCTACGAAGCCGGCAAGGCTGTAACCGGCGTTCAGTACCAACAGGCGCTCAACACTATGCACGCGCTGGGCCGTGACATGGCCTTGTGGCACCAGACCTATGACGTCGCGATCATGCCAACGCTTGGCACGCCGCCGCTGAAGCTGGGAGTGATCGATCCCTTTTCAGCCGACATTGCGGCAACATTTGGCAAGATGGTTGAATTGTCTCCATTCGCCGCGATGCAGAATTCGACCGGTCAGCCGGCCATCAGCCTGCCTCTTTACGAATCTGCGGACGGTTTGCCGATCGGTGTCCAATTTGTTGGCCGCATGGGAGACGAGGAACTGCTCCTGAAGCTTGCACGCTCAATCGAAAAGGCGGCACCGTGGAAGGACAGGCACCCCTCGATCTGGGATTAGCCGAACGGGACTATTGTATTCTCCACATCATGCCCGATGTCGGCGCGGCCAAGATAGGGGATGCCGGAAGCGGTGCACCAGTGCTGCACAACCTCCTCGGCAGACATAGAGAAGTCGGGATCATTGTCCGGTATGTCGCTGCATCGCCCCAGCCGGATCCCCGCAACGCCGCGGATCGCCGGATTGGACGTGATATGGAACAGGCTTCGGTCGATCCGGTACATATATTCGCTCACCTCCTCGATCATCAGGACATGATCGGTCAGGTCGGGCTGGAGCGGTGTGCCCAGCAACTGGCTCAATACCGTCAAGTTGAACGCGGCCAGCTTTTCGGGGGCACCCGTCAGCGGCGGGGAAAGGCGGATTGTTTGGTTTCTCCCGCCGGGCGGTGACTTGGCATTCGGATCGAGCAGCCAGTCGAGCGCCCGAAGCACCGCTGCCTCACCACCATCGCGGTTGAGATCGGCGGGCATCGGCCCGTGTGCCACGCGCCCTATACCGCGCGCGTAAAGCCCCGCGAGCAAAAACCCGGCGTCGCTGTAGCCGAGATAGAGCTTTTGGCGCGCGGGTGGCCCGAACGCCTTTATCGCAGCCTCTGCGACACGACAGGACCCGTAACCGCCGCGTGCAAACCAGATCGCATCGATCGACGGATCGTTGGCCGTTTCCACAAGTGCCGCGACCCGCGCCGCGTCAGGTCCGGCAAAATGGCCTTGGGACAGGAAGCATTGCGGATGGACCACAAATTCGGGCGCGCGCTCCCCCAGCGAGGAGCGCGCGAGAGCATCGAGCCGTGCGGGAATAGTTGCGTCAAGGCTGCATGAAGGAGCGACAATCCCGATCCGCATCACCTAGCGCCTGAAGGTGTCGCATTGCTCAGGATCGCCCGTTTGCAATCCCTTTTTCAGCCATGTCATCCGTTGCTCGGCCGAGCCATGGGTGAAGCTTTCGGGCACGACGATGCCCTGTGACTGGCGTTGAAGGACATCGTCGCCGATCTGGTGCGCGGCGCGAAGGCCTTCCTCCACGTCGCCGGGTTCCATGCGGTCCTTGTTGAGCGACGCCCAGACGCCGGCATAGCAATCCGCCTGTAGCTCCATTGCAACCTGCAGCTGGTTGCCCTGCGTTCGGCTTGTCCGTTGCTGGGCAGCCTGAACCTGATCGGCAACGCCGGTCAATTTCTGGATGTGATGGCCATATTCGTGCGCGATCACATAAGCCTGAGCGAAATCGCCCGCGGCGCCAAAGCGTTGCGAAAGTTCGTCGTAGAACGACGTGTCGAGATATATCCCTTCGTCAGCAGGGCAATAGAACGGCCCCATCGCCGATTGGGCCGCACCGCATCCTGATTGTCCGCCTCCGGCATAGAAAACAATTTTAGGTTCACGGAAGCTGCCATCGCTGAACTGCTTCTTCCAGGTCAGGTTGGTGGATTTCAAAACCTGGCAGGAAAAACGACTTGCTGCATTGGCTTCGCACCCCCTTGCGGCACCTGTTTCGTGTGGTGCAACCTGGGTTGTCGGCGCGCCTGAATCTCCGCCGCCCAGAATCTGCATCGGATTCACGCCGAAGATCAGGGCCACAACGATAACAATCAGAAGCGTCCCGCAACCCATCTGCCGACCGAACGGCAAACCCCCGCCGCCGCCAGGAAAACCGAAACCGCCGCCGCCTTGACCGCGCTGGTCCTCAACATTGACGTCGGTACCCAGATCATCAAGCCGCATGATTTACTCTCCCAAGCCGGTCTCGATAATGGCTGGTTGCAAACGAAGCGTCGAGAAGAAATTACTGGTGTTCATACTCCGTAGAGCCACATCTGTCGAAAGACGTTGGCGGGTATTGGCCAATATGCTTAGTGAGCAGCAATTCTCGATCTTCCGGAGTCCCCTCACAATGTTCTTCAAATTCAGCCGTTTCTCGGGTTTAAGCCTGCTGTGCACCCTAACCCTGGCAACAGCGACAAATGCCCAGACCGGGCGGCTCCCCAAAAATGTGGTACCGGTGGCCTATGATATCACGGTTGCGCCCGATGCCGCAAAGCTGACATTCACGGGTGAAGGAACGATCACGATCGATGTGGTGACGCCAACACCGATCCTCACGCTGAATGCGGCCGACCTCAAGATCGGCACTGCGCTGCTCGATGGCGCGGTGACAGCCAGGATCAGCATCAATGCGGCTGCACAGACCGCATCTTTCTCCTTTGCGCAACCTGTCAGCAAGGGACGCCATACGCTCAAGCTGAGCTATGCGGGCAAGATCAACCAGTCAGCGTCCGGACTGTTCGCCGTGGATTACAAGGGTGTTGACGGCAAGGATGCCCGCCTTCTCGTGACCCAGTTCGAAGCTCCCGACGCGCGGCGATTTGCTCCGATGTGGGATGAGCCCAGCTTGAAGGCGACCTTCAAACTGTCCGCCGTCGCGCCTGTTGGTCAGACTGCCTTTTCCAATATGCCGGTAACGTCCAAGGAAAATGTCCCCGGCGGAACGCTTTGGCATTTCGCGGAAACGCCCAAAATGTCGTCCTACCTGCTTTTCCTGGGCATGGGCGATGTTGATCGCAAGACGGTCATGGCGGGAAAAACAGAGATCGGGATCATCACCCGCAAAGGTGTCGTTGATCAGGGTGATTATTCTCTGGAAAGCGCCAAGCGCTTGCTGACCTATTACAACGACTATTTCGGTACGCCTTATCCGCTCCCAAAGCTCGATATGATTGCGGCTCCCGGGTCCAGCCAGTTTTTTGGCGCGATGGAGAATTGGGGCGCAATCCTCTATTTTGAACGCACAGTCCTGCTTGATCCCAAGCTCCAGACTGAAGGCCAGAAGCAGGATGTCTTCAACACTGTTGCACACGAAATGGCGCACCAATGGTTCGGCGATCTCGTCACCATGTCCTGGTGGGACGATCTCTGGCTCAACGAAGGCTATGCCTCATGGATGGCATCGAAAGCCTCGGACGATATCAATCCTGAATGGAAGGCATTGACCCAATCGCTCGCCAATGCGCGACAGGGTGCGATCAGCCTGGATGCGCGCGCGACGACGCATCCGATCATTCAGAAAATCCAGACAGTGGAGCAGATTTCGCAGGCATTTGACGCCATCACTTACCGCAAGGGCGAGGCCGTGATCCGGATGCTTGAGGCCTCGGTCGGAGCCGATCCCTTTCGCGATGGCGTACGCCGCTACATGGCGAAGCATGCGTATGGCAACACGGTCACAGACCAACTCTGGACGGAGATCGAAGCGGCGTCCGGCAAGCCGGTTGTGCCGATGATGCACAGCTTCACGTTACAGGGTGGCGTGCCCCTTATCAAAGTAGGAGCCCCCAAATGTGTTGGCGGCAAGACGATCCTGTCGCTCTCGCAAGGCCGGTTTGCGCTCGATGCCGGCTCCCGCAAACCACTAACCTGGATTGTGCCCGTCCGACTGTCTCAAGGCGATACCACGACAATGGTCATGGTCTCCGGCGCGAAGCCTGCGACCGTCAGCATTGCGGGCTGCGGCGCGGTTGTCGTGAATGCCGGACAGACTGCCTATTTCAAGACGCAGTATACGCCAGAACATATTTCGGCGCTGGCGAAAGCCTTCCCAACGCTGTCGCTTGACGATCAGGTAGGCCTTGCTGCCGATAGCTATTCGCTTGCCGCAGGCGGTTACCAGGGGTTCGATCGGCTCTTTGCGCTTATAGAAGCGACACCTGTCGATGCATCGCCACTGCTTTGGGCTTATCTCACCAATCGCATAGGTGGTATCGACGAAGTGATGAAAGGCTCGCCCGAACAGGCGGCCTATCGCAAGCGCGCCGCCGCTCTTCTCCAGCCGCTTTTTGTCCGAACCGGCTGGGAAGCAAGACCCGGCGAGTCAAGCTCGGTCGCATTGCTGCGCGATACGCTGATCCCAACGCTGGGCCGTCTGGGGAATGAGGCCATTGCGGCCGACGCGACGCGCTATGCCGAGGCCAGCTTCGCTTCCGATTCGCGCGTATCGGGTGCAATCCGCGAGGCAGCGCTTGGCATTTGGGCGTATCAGGCAGACGAGGCGCGCTGGAATGCGCTGCACGAGCGCGCACGAAATGAAACCGGACCGGTGGCGCGCTTGCAATATTATCGTTTGCTCGGAAACGCGCGCGATCCGAAACTTGCTGAAAAAGCGCTCGCGATTGCGCTGACGGACGAGGCACCCGTGCCAATGCGCGCGTCGATTATTGCCGCCGTTGCTGGCCAACACCCCGAAAAGGCATTCGACTGGGCGGTTGCGCATGCAGGGCAGGTTGATGCCTTGCTCGAACAAAGCTCGAAGGCTGGATTCATTGTCGAACTGGCGAGCGAATCAAGCGACCGTGCCGTGGCGGGTCGCGTGCAGGCCTATGCCTTGAAGGCCCTGGCACCCAGTTCGCGCGGCGACGCCAACACTGCGATTTCGCGGATCAATTATCTGGCAGACTTGCGTGGAAGGCTGGCCCCTGCAATTGGCGTATGGAGCAAATCCCGCTGACATTGCCAGAAAGGCCCTTCATGTTTCTCAAAGGCAAGACTGCGCTCGTGACCGGTTCGACATCGGGCATAGGCGCGGCCTATGCGGCGGCGCTCGCTGCCGAGGGCGCCAATGTGGTGATCAACGGGTTCGGCGATGCGGATGCTATAACTAACCAATGTGCGACACTGGCTGCGGCCAGTGGAGGGCGAGCCATCTATGACGGCGCAGACCTGACGCAAGGCGATCAGGTCAACACGATGGCCGAAACCTGCAAGGCCGAATTTGGTGGGGTTGATATCCTCATCAACAATGCCGGCATCCAGCATGTCTGTCCGGTCGATGAATTCCCGATCGACAAATGGCGACAAATGCAGGCGATCATGGTCGATGCTCCGTTCCTCCTGATCCGTGCGCTGCTCCCACACATGAAAGCGAAAGGCTGGGGACGGATCATTTCTACCGCCAGCGCGCATGCCAGCGTCGCCAGCCCGAACAAATCGGCCTATATTGCAGCAAAGCACGGCGTCCTTGGTTTGACGCGCGGCGTGGCGATGGAAGTGGCAACCCAGGGCATCACTGTGAACGTGATTTCCCCCGGCTATGTCTGGACGCCGCTTGTCGAAAACCAGATCCCGGACACGATGCGCACCCGCGGCCTGACGCGCGAACAGGTGCTCAATGATGTGCTTCTTGCTGCGATTCCCCAACGCAAGTTTGTCATGCCCGAGCAGGTGGCGGCAATGGCGCTTTTCCTGTGCACCGAAGGCGCAAGCGCGATCACCGGAGCCAATCTCGCGGTCGATGGCGGTTGGACCATACAATAAGGGCTTAGACCCTGCGCCTGCGCCTGCTATCCAGAAAGAAAATGGAGAGAGGGTCGCATGACCTCCAAAAGGGTTTGTATCATTCTGGGGTTGGCTGTTCTGACGGCCTGTAGTCAGGCGAGGCCGGTCACGGCATCGACGCTTGTTGCCCTTGACTGGAAAAGGGTTGTCACTTCGGCTGACATGGACAGGATCAAGGCCTGGCGAACCGCGTTCGTCAAGGCGCTTGACGATGCAAAAGCGCGCGGTAACGAATCCAGAATTGCGAGTGAAGGCGCGCTGCTCGATCCCGATGCTGCAATCGGCGGAGCCGGGCCATCCGCCGGAGAGTATCGTTGCAGGGTAATAAAGATCGGCACCAAATCGCCGACAATGCCTGCCTATACCGTTTATCCTGACTTTGCCTGCACCGTCTCGGATGAGGGCGAAGTGATGAGCTTTGCAAAGACCAGCGGTTCACAACGACCGGTTGGCCTGATCTTTCCCGGTGACGACCGTCGCCAAATCTTTCTTGGGACGATGATGCTTGGCGATGAAACCCGGGCGATGGAGTATGGTCGCGACACGACCCGCGATATGGCGGGAGCGGTTGAACGGATCGGCGCCAAACGTTGGCGATTGATTCTGCCCTATCCCAATTTTGAGTCCGTCATGGACGTGATTGAACTGATACCACAAGCCTGACTTGGCCTTTGCGATCGATAGGTCTAGGGTCTCGACATTCAAAATCGAAGAGGGTGAAAACATGATTTTCGTCACCGCTTTGGCTATGGCAACGGCCCAGATGCCCCAGATTGCCAAATATGTTGATTGCAAGCCGATGCTGACCCTGACGTCGCGCGATCGTGACGTATCTGATGTGTCGCACGAACCGGCCCAGCGTCGCAACGATTCACGCCCCCGCCCGCAACGCCGCTGCGTGACACTGGCCAGCGCGTGAAGGCCCTTTTGGCGCTGACGGCGGCGCTCATAGCAACACCCGCCAATGCCGAAGCCGTGCGCGACGCAGTAGCGGCTGACCTTCCGTCGCTGATGACGATTTATCGCGAATTGCATGCCAATCCCGAATTGAGCTTTGAGGAAGTGAAATCCTCGGCCCGGATGGCGGCCGAAACACGGAAGCTCGGCTTTGAGGTGACCACCAATGTCGGCGGGTACGGCGTTGTTGCAGTGATGCGAAATGGTCCTGGACCAACCTTGCTCATCCGTGCCGACATGGATGCGCTTCCGCTTGCCGAACAAACCGGTTTGCCGTTCGCGTCCAAGGTCAAGGCGCTGGCCGCGGGCGGTGTCGAGACGGGCGTCATGCATGCGTGCGGCCATGACACGCATATGACCGCTTGGATCGGCACAGCGCGAAGGCTGGCGGCGATGAAATCGGCGTGGTCAGGCACGCTTGTGATGATCGGCCAGCCCGCCGAGGAACGCGTTGCTGGCGCAAAGAAAATGCTCGCCGATGGTCTTTTCACGCGTTTTCCAAAACCAGATACGGTCATTGCCTTTCATGATCTGTCATCGCTGCCCGCAGGCGTGATCGGCTTTACTGACGGACCGGCGCTGGCCAATGTGGACGGCATCGACATCAAGGTGCGCGGTGTTGGCGGGCATGGCGCTGTGCCGCAACTGACCCGTGATCCGATTGTGCTGGCGGCCCGCATCGTGACCTCTCTCCAGACCTTGATCTCGCGCGAAACGAGCCCGTTTGATACCGCCGTCGTGACAGTTGGCAGCTTCCACGCCGGATCAAAGCGCAACATCATTTCCAATGAGGCGAACCTGCAGCTGACCGTTCGTACCTATACCCCCGAAGTGCGCGCGCACCTTCTTGAAGGCATTTCACGGATCGCCCGCGGCGAAGCCATCGCCGCGGGACTACCGGAAGACTTGATGCCGATTGTAACGAATGATGGCGAATCCGCAGACGCCACATTCAACACGCACGATCTCACCATGCGGATGGCGAAAGTCTTTACCGACCGTTTCGGCGCGGATCGCGTGAAAGCAATCCAGGCATCAACCGCGAGCGAGGATTTTGGTGTCTTCTATCTGACTGACAAATCGATCGAGAGCCTGATCTTTTGGGTCGGCGGAGTCCCCCAGGCGAAATGGGACGAGGTCGGAGGAGACATCTCAAAGCTCCCCTCGCTCCATTCGCCCTATTGGGCACCCGATGCCGAAAAGGTGATTACAACGGCGAGCGAGGCGCTGACGGCTGCGGCTCTTGATATATTGGCCAAGCGCTGAGCGATTAAAAGCGCTACTCAAGCTTGGCAGCAATGTGGGTTTTGTGTGCGCTTGCGACTACGTCGCGGACATTCATCCAAAATGTTGTTTGTCCTGCGCTACCATATCCGACCGCTTTGATCGGTGGACAAGAGGCCACCATACCAACCATAGTTCTAGCAGGATGAGCGGGACAACATCTGTGACCCATTCGCGCGTGGCTTGAGCAAGTGGTTCTGACAAGAATGGGAAGAGCGCGCTGTTGGGAACCAGGCCAAGGACGCGAATCCAGATAAAGGCTAGCGCTGCATTGAAACTGCGCATCATGAACAGTCTGTGTGCGACAAAGTCTCGCCGAACTGCGGCTAGCCAAGCGAACGCGGTAAAGGTTGCCCAGAGGATGGAAAGCAATACGAGTGGAATCCGCCCGCCAACATTCGTGTTTGTCGCCCCTAGGTAGCACGCAATCATGGCGGCACCCAGCGCACAATACACATAGGTTTTTCCCATCCGCCTGTGCCACCGAGGCCAGCGAGCGCGGACGTGGGTAGAGAACTGGAAAGGTGCTAGTGCCAGGGCGGGAAAAGCGAGCAGGAAATGTAGCCAATACCAAACTTGCTTATTGAAGAAAGTGGGGCCGAGATGGCCAGCCTCAATGAAGCGATAGTTCACCGAGTCGGCCAAGAAGTATGCGAACGACAACAGAAACATTGCCCATAGAACGGTCGCGCTCCTCATACGAAACCGCTGCGCCCGACCTGACGATGCCATGAACCACGCCCCCCCGGTAGAAATTTAGACTCGATCCCATTTCATCTGCAAGAACAATTAGCTGGCCGCTAATCTCAGATTCGCACCCAAAAGCAGCTAAGGCTGCGTCGCCAGCAGATAGGTCTGGCGCAGGGTATCAATCGGCTTGAGTCCGTCTTGCGCTTCATAGTGCCAGAAGGTCCAGCCGTTGCAGCTTGGCGCTTTCTGGAGGGTTGCGCCAAGTTTGTGGATCGAGCCGATTTCGGTGCCGACGGCCAGCGAACCATCCGCGCGGACGATCGCGCGCCAGCGGCGTTTTGCATCCCAGATTTTCGTGCCGGGTTGGAGATAGCCGGTTTCGACCAGCGTGCCGAATGCCACGCGTGGTGCTGCGGTGGGCGATTGCATCGTCGTGATGGCAGATTCATCAAGCGGCAGGGCGGCGGCAATCCGCTGTTCAGCCACATCGACATAGTCCTGTTCGCGCTCGATGCCGATAAAGTGACGCTGGAGCCGTTTGGCGACGGCACCCGTCGTCCCCGTCCCGAAAAAGGGATCGAGCACGACATCGCCCGGCTTGGTGCACGCAAGAAGGATTCGATAGAGCAAGGCTTCGGGCTTCTGCGTGGGATGCGCCTTTGTGCCGTTTCGCTTGATCCGTTCCTGCCCGCCGCAGATGGGGAATGACCAGTCGGACCGCATCTGGAGTTCATCGTTCAGCGTCTTCATTGCACGATAGTTGAACGTATAACGCGCGCGCTCTGATTTGGAGGCCCAGATCAGTGTCTCATGCGCATTCGTGAAGCGCGTGCCCTTGAAATTTGGCATGGGATTGGCCTTGCGCCAGATGATGTCGTTGAGAATCCAGAAGCCTTCGTCCTGCAACACCGAGCCGACGCGGAAGATATTGTGATAGGATCCTATGACCCAGAGTGTGCCGTCGGGTTTCAGGATGCGGCGCGCTTCGGCCATCCAAGCGTGCGAAAAGGCATCATAAACGGCGTTACTGTCGAATTTGTCCCAATCATTGTCGACCGCATCGACGCGTCCGCCTTCGGGGCGGAACAGGTCTCCGCCGAGTTGGAGATTATAGGGGGGATCGGCAAACACCATATCGACGCAGGCATCGGGCAATGCGCGCATCGCCGCGACGCAATCGTCGCGCAGGATGCAGTCTAGCGGCAGTTCCACGGCCTTTGCATCCGTCCGGACCCGTTCCAAAACCCCCATTTATCGCTCCCTTTGACACACGAACGTCCAGCGTGAGTCATCCGGACTCTGCCGTCAAGTCAGAGGGTTAAGCGAAATGGTTAACAAAAAAGTTAAGATTCGAGAACACAAAGAGTCCTGCCACGAGATGCAGTGGCGAATTCGCGATCGGACTCAACTTATGGTGTGTTGCCTATTCGACTCACCAATCAAAAAAATCAAAATTTGCAACTAGAGCCCAGGATCGACGCCCGTCAGATCAATGGATCGCGCCCATAATTCGGCAGCCAGTTCCGGGTCGCGCGCCGTACGCGTCGAAGATGCCTTCCCTGAGCGTCCCTGCATTTCGGCAATTCCCTGTGGTCCGAAATAGTCACTGCCCTTGACGTCCGGTCCGGTTGCCGCCTGAAGAGTAGGCCAGGCCCCTTGCGCTGCGGTATTGAAGAACGGGCGCGACAGCGGCGTCAGCCATTGCATGGGTGCGGGCAAGTGGCGCGACAGTTCAGTGAGGGCGCCTCCTGGATGGCAACCGACTGCAAATGTTACGCGACCGGCTGCCTTGAGGCGCCGGTCAAGCTCGGCAAAATGGAGCATGTTGGCCAACTTGCTCATCTGATAACGAGGCCAACGGAAATATCCGCGTTCCGCTGCGAGATCGGACAAATCGATCCGCCCGCCCTTGTGCGCGAGGCTTGCGGTGACAACGATCCGCTCCTTCACATGGGGATGAATGAGGCCGGTAAAGGCAAACGTTCCGAGGTGATTGACGCCGAATTGTAGTTCGAATCCATCCTTGGTCAGCGTGCGCGGTGGAATCATGACGCCGGCGTTGTTGACAAGTACGTCGATTGATGGCCCTGCGAGCACCTCGGACGCCGCAGCGCGCACCGCGCCCAGATCGGAAAGATCAAGCGCCAGAAAGCCAAGATCGGCTTTGGGCGTTTCTGCGCGGATGACCGACATGGCCGCCTCTGCTTTGTCTCTTGAGCGGCAGGCAAGGATCACTGCTGCGCCGCGCTGCGCCAGCACCCGTGCCGCCTCAAAGCCAAGACCGGTATTGCTTCCAGTCACGAGGAAACGCCGGCCTTTCTGGCTGGTGACATTTTCTGTAGTGAAGCCAGTCATCGAGAAACACCCTTCCATTGTGCCACCGGCGCGAAGCTGTTGCGGTGGAGCGGGCTCGGCCCGTGTTGCCGCAACGAGTCGAGATGCTCACTTGTGCCATATCCCATATTCCGCTCCCACCCATAATACGGATGCCGAGCAGCCGCTTCGCGCATGATCCGGTCGCGATGCTCCTTGGCAATGATGCTGGCGGCGGAGATGCAGGGATGGATTGCATCGCCTCCAATCACGGC
>JANLST010000279.1:0-4777 GCA_031362505.1 Sphingomonadales bacterium | reverse complement strand
GTTCAGATTCACGCCGGCAAGCGCGCCGCGTACGGCCTGGTTGACGACCGGCCAGTGCGCCTGGACGCGGCACGTGCCTTCCATGCCGCAATCATGCTTGCCGGTGTCGACGCACGCCGTCAACGCGATGGGCCCTTCAATCGCTTCGATAATGTCCGCAAGCGAGACCGCCGCGGCCGGTCGCGCGAGCTTGAAGCCGCCGCCTGCACCCCGCACCGAGCGGAGCAAGCCAGCCGCGCTCAGCTTGCTCACCAGTTTCTGGACGGTCGGCACCGGTATACCGGTTTCTTCCGCCAGTTGCGCGGCATTGAGTCGCGATTGTCCGCAATGGCGGGCAATCGCTGACATCATTACGACGGCATAATCGGCAAGACTCGAAAGACGCATTTCTCTTAATTAGACTAATTCAGTCTGATTATCAAGTTTTGCTCAGGTCCACGGCGCTTCGGCCCGGAAATTATCGGGGTGGAGCGTCACCTGCATGATCGGGTTCGAATTAATCTGCAGCTGGCGCGGCGTCAGCCCGGTAAAATGCTTGATCTCGCGGATCATATGGGCGCGGTCCGAATATTCACGCGTCAACGCATCTGGCACGGGGCCCTTGGTTCCGATCAGGCGCGACGCCGTGCGCAAGGCCCGAAACTTGCGGGCAAGCATTTTGGGCGGCGCCCCGAAATAACGATTGGCGAGTCGCATCACCTGGCGAGGAGACAGGTCGCAGGCCGCATAGAGCGCCTCGGGTGAGGGAATGGGGAGGCAGGAAAGCCAGTCGCCGATCTTGGCGATAACGGCACGATGATCGTCGGGCAGGGTTCGGATCCGCGGAATGAGGAAGGCATCCATCACCCTTCCCATTTCCTCCACATCGCGCATACCCTTCATTCGGTCAAAAAGCGCGCGAGCCTCATCTCCCAACAGAGGAACGCCATCGCGCGCGCGGTTTGCATAATCATTGGCATCGGCATCGACGATTCCGCCCCAGAATTCAGGGAGCAAGACACAACCGAAACTATCGAGCGGGCCCGTGATGCTGTAGCTGGCCGTCGCTGTCGCAGGGCCAAGCAGCATGACCGGACAATCAGGATCCCTTTGTCCGCCCGGGTAATTGTAGAAGCCGTGCCCGCTGAACATCAGCCGCAAATAGCCGACATCCGCCCGTTCAAAATCTTCGATCTGCGGATAGTCGAAGAAAACGCGGTAATAGATCGAGACAAACGGCGCGAGTTCCGGGGCTGGCATCGCAAAGCTGAGTTCCATCAATCCACCCCCTCAATCCGTTTCACGTTTGCGCCGACAGGTTGGCAATACTCCCGAAAAGTTGGGAGCGATCGAAGGTCTGGTTGGTCAAAGGCGAGACGTGATCGCGAATTGCGCCGGGCGTAATGCCAATAAATTCCTTTAACTCCCGAATACAGTGCGATTGGTCATAATAGCCTTCGTCAATGAAATCCTGCCAATCGCCTTTGCCATGCGCAATCGCGTTGGCTGTCCGCAACGCCCGATACTTGCGGACGAGCAGCTTTGGCGGTGAGCCATAGACCTGGCGTGCGAGCCGCTCGATCTGGCGTCGCGACAGATTCGTTGCGGCCTCCAGATCATCAAGTTCGGGAGAAAGCCGGGATTCGAGCCATTGATCGACGGCACGGATGAACCAGTACGGCACCTTTTCCGCCCATTCGGTAAAGTCACGCGACCAATCAAGCATTGCCGCCATCATCTCATCGAGCGAATTCAGATCCTTCAGCAGTGCAGCCTTTTCGAGCACCATCGGGCCCAGAAGCGTGCTGGCATCGATCACGCTGTTGATGTGCTTGTCGGCCGGCAAACGCGTGAACGCTGCCCAGCCTGCAGGCAGCAGCCCGACGCCAAAGACCCGGATCGGCCCGCGGGCTTCCACTTTGGAGGCCTTGGTTCTCGGCCCCATGATGTTCACAGGATAATAGCTCTGGCGGCGGCCATCACCAAAGATGACATCGCCTTCGCCATCAAGGATCACACGAAACTGCCCAATATCGGCGCGCTCAATGTCATGAAAGACGGCCGCATCTGTGCGAAACAGATAGTAGGCCGATACAAAAGCCGACAACTCCGGCGGCGGCGCTAGATAGTCGACCTGTATCAAGTGCGTTGACCCGTTTGCTTGTTCTTGCCGACGAAGTTCCCGGCCAACCATTCATGGTCGCCATGCCCGCCGATAATTACTCTCTTCGCACACGCAGCACGCAATAAAAAGTGGCCTGGCACAATATTGCACCAGGCCACAAGGAAAGGGCCTCGCGAGAGGAAACCCTTCGGGTCGCATCTTGCCGATAGGGCTTTGAAATCAGTGAGGATTGCAAAATTGGGCAGAAATTGAATGGAATCGCCATCGGGTAAAAATAATGCGTCTGGCTGATCGGAAACGACAAAAAAAGGCCCGACCAGTTGCCTGGTCAGGCCATCAGGTAAAGGTTCCCCGAATCACTTCGGGAGCCCCTCGGGTCGCACTTGAGTAACTACGGAACCCCGACTGTTCGGTATTGGATAGAATCGACACACAATTTTAACCGTCTTTTGACCGGTCGAGGCCAGAGTGATAGCGCACGGCCATGTCATTTTTCAATCTTGTCCGACCGCTCGTCTTTGCTCTCGATCCCGAACGCGCACATGGATTGACTATAAGCTTGCTCAAACTGATGCCCCGGCCGACAATACTCCAATTTGACCCAGCCTTGTCAATCACGCTTGCCGGCCTCAACTTTCCCTCTCCTGTCGGCCTGGCCGCAGGATTCGACAAGGATGCCGACGTTCCCGATGCAATGCTCGCACTGGGTTTCGGGTCGGTTGAAATCGGTACAGTCACGCCGCTGCCTCAAGCTGGCAATCCCAAACCACGGCTATTTCGGTTGATCGAGGACGAGGCAGTGATCAACCGGATGGGATTCAACAACAAGGGGCAGGCCGCCGCCCTGAACCGGCTGTCATTTCGCAGGCGACACGGTATTGTTGGAGTCAATATTGGCGCGAACAAGGACTCAGTGGACCGCATTGCTGACTATACGAGTGGCGTAACGGCGATGGCGCCCGTCGCCGACTATCTCACGATCAATATCAGTTCACCGAACACACCGGGTTTACGCAAGCTTCAAAGCGGTGATGCGCTCGATACGCTGCTTGACGCAATAGCCGAGATACGCCGAAGCGACGGGCCTCCGATATTCCTGAAAGTCGCTCCGGACCTCGAGCCGGCGGAAATCGACGCCGTGGTGAAATCTGCAGCCGGACGGATCGATGCCTTGATCATCGGCAATACCACACTCTCCCGCGACCATCTGCGATCGCCACAGGCCTCTGAGACTGGCGGACTATCCGGGGCACCGCTGGGGTGTCTTGCGCTCCAGAGGCTGCGCGATTTCCGCCGGGCCAGCGGGGCGAGCCTGCCCCTGATTGCTGCAGGGGGGATTGCGAGCGCAGATGATGTCTGGACGCGAATCAAGGCGGGAGCCTCGCTGGTCCAGCTTTATTCGGCGCTGGTCTATCACGGCCCCGGCCTTGCCCGGAAGATTGCGCGAGCACTTCCAGCACTGATGGAACGCGACGGATTTGCCTCCATCGCCGACGCGGTCGGCGCTGACGCAGGTTAGGGGTTGCCGTCACGGCGAAGCGGGCTAGGGTCTGTTTCCATGAAAAAGCTCGTCGCCGCGTTTCTGTTCCTCCTTGCCCTTCCTGCATCGCTCTCCGCAAAGGGAGGCGTGGTGACTGCAGCTGATCCGCGTGCAGCAGACGCAGGCCGCGAGATCCTGAGACAAGGTGGGTCTGCCAGCGATGCCGCGATCGCAATGATGCTCGCGCTGAGCGTTGTCGAGCCGCAATCGTCTGGCATAGGCGGCGGCGGCTTCATGATCCACAATGACGGGCGAACCGACAAGGTCGAGACACTTGACGGGCGCGAGACAGCGCCCGCTTCGGCTAGTCCAAAACTCTTCCTTGGGGCGGACGGCAAGTCGATGCCATTTCTGCAGGCGATGCCGGGCGGTCGTTCCGTTGGTGTACCAGGAAATATTGCCTTGGCGGCGCGGGCTTCGACGAACTGGGGCAAGGTCCGCTGGTCGGCACTGTTCCAGCCCGCCATCCGCCTCGCCGAAAATGGATATCAAGTGACCCCGCGGCTTGCCAACGCCTTGGCGCAGCTCAAGGGGCTCTGGCCCGATTTTCCGGCGGCACAGGCGATTTATTGGCAGGATGGACGGCCAAAACTGGTTGGCGAAACCGTCAAGAACCCTGCATTGGCGGCCTTGCTGCGAACCGTGGCTGCCAAGGGGCCCAAAGCGTTCTATTCGGGCAGGAATGCCGAAGCGATCATCGCCGCGACCGGCCAATCCAAACGCAACCCCACCGTCATCACCAAGCGCGATATTGCCGGCTATCGGGTGAACCAGCGCCCCGCAGTCTGCACCACCTATCGCACATACAAACTCTGCGGCGTCGGCCCACCCTCTTCTGGAGCGACGACCGTGTTCCAGATTCTGGGAATGCTCGAACGCTTTGACCTCAAGGCGCTCGGCAAGGACAACCCACAAAGCTGGCACCTGATCGCCGAAGCCATGTTCCTTGGCTATGCTGACCGCGAAAAATATCTCGGCGATCCCAACTTTGTTTCGGTGCCTGTCGCCGGGCTTCTCGACAAATCCTATATCGCAAGCCGCTCTGCACTGATTTCGCCGGACGCCTCGTTACCCTCCTATGAAGCCGGAAATCCACCGGGCGCCCAGCCACGCACCGCCGCCATTTCGGGCGA
>JANLST010000352.1:0-20783 GCA_031362505.1 Sphingomonadales bacterium | reverse complement strand
ACGCCCATCGGAGATTGACTGAGAGGAAGCGCAATTAAGTGCATCGCCCTGAAACGTCGTTAATCGAATCTTATTTCTGCGCCGGTAGACCCTAACGATGAAGCGAAAAGCCGATCCTCGCACTACGAGTTCGCCAAAAGTCGCGATCGTAATGATTATTCTCCTGATCTTCGTGGGCGCAATTATCTATCAGCGATAACGGGGCAGCGGCGATCGGGATTGACCGCGGCGCCTTCCGATAGCCACCCCACACCAAAGGTCCTGAATGGGGTGGTAGACAACGACAGTTATCGACAACTTTTCGGACGTTCTGAAACTCGAATGTCGTGCTCGAAAGCGGACAGCGCGCTGCGGCTTCGGCCCTCAGTCGCCCTTTCCGATCCGTGACGCAATCCGGTCGCAAAGCGGCAGCCATGCGCCATCCCGTAGCCACTCCCATGAGATCGTCTGCGCATTCCCGTCCGCGCTGAAGAGGGTGGTGGCACGCTCGGTTTCTCCGGTCAGCAGCCAAGTCCGGCCTTCGACCGCAAGCGTGTAGTGTCGGTAGAACCCGTTGTTGTCGAAAGTCCAGTCGAACAGCGCGCCACCGGGCTCCACGCCGAACACGCTGAGGGTGTCGAACGGCTTCCCAGCCAGCTCTGCGTGCTCGTCCTGGACGAGGAAGAACTCGCCAGAGTGCCATCTTGTGCTGTGGGTACTGACCCATGGGATGCCATTGGCTCGGGCGGGGCCGGACTGGTCGGTTCCGCCGAACGACGTGCCTTCTGCGCGCCATTCGCCTAGAAAGACGGAAAGTGCCTCCTGTACCGGCCCGTGAAACGGGGGTGACTGTGCGTCATTGTCGGCCACAATGCACTCCTTTTTCTCGATCGAGCGCAACTTGCGCAGGCGTCACTCGCTACGACCCAAGCAGAGGCCAAGGCTCACGATTCGGTGCTTCCTGCCGTCACTTCGCCCTTGTGCGCCGAGAAGGCGGCCAGAACTTCGCCCGTCTCAGCTTCCGGAACCTTGAAGACGGCAAGCGTCCGCCCAAGTTCGGCGGCAACCTCATCGAACTGCGCAGGCGTAATCTTGAGATCGTGGTGGGCGACTTCCAGCCCGACGGTGGTGCTGCCAGGCTTTGTCGCCGTATACTCGAACGGCCCGCCGGCAACGTTGCACACCCACAAGGTGCGCATGAACTTGAGGCCGGGAAGCCTGCCGAGATTATTGGTATGCCACTCGCGCAGCGCTGGATTCTCTGATTGCTGGCCAACGATTGGGTTTTTCACAACTGCATCGCTGAAATGTTCGATCACCGCCGCGATGGCGAATGCGCCGCCGAGACGTTCGTAGAGGGTGCTATTAGTCATTTTCTGTTCCTCAAAGTTGGGAACGACAGACCTCTCAGCGCGGGTTTTGCTTGAATGCGCAGCTATGGCACAAAAGCAAAAAAGATTGCCGAGCATATCGCTCATAAGGGCAACTGAGTGTGGAGGAGTTTGTTCCGCGTAGGGGCATCGCACTTTGCGCAATGTCCGATTACCGCTGATCCTTTTCAAAAGCCGCCGTTCCGGAATCCACAACATTCAGGACCTTCAACAATGTCGGCTCGACGCCCGCTTCCATTCCCTTTCGTCAGGCATGGGAAGCAGCGCCCTCGGTTCACCCCGTTCAAGCAAGTCCAGCCTCAAAGGCGATGGCGTAATATGACGACGAAGCTCAAGACGCTTCAGCCGCTGAAATGCAGAGGCGCGATTTGGATTATTGAGGATCGGGCCTCTGTCGCTTAGCGCGCCTTCAAGAGCGCGATTACTCTGGCCAAAACAGTAGGATGCAGAGGCGTGCCGAACTTGCATCCGATCGTGTACCGTTCTTCCCATGCAACGGTTGCAGCCATGATCTCGAATCCGGGAATCTTCAGCCAGACGCGGTGACCTTTGCGAACGATGTAGGGCCATTCGGTTCGAAATCCCTCCCGCGAGAGGTCTTGCAGCACCACTTTTGCAGCACTGCCGCCAGGTACCCGCAAGGTCGGGCCCTCGACATTCAATGCAATGCGCGGTTCGGAGCGCCCGTCTGATGGCGGCTTGCACATCGATCAACTCTCCTTTGGGTGGCGTCCGCGCCAAATCGGGTGCTGGGCGTTGAATGCCATGGCGCCTCGCCAAAACCCTTCCATGACGCTACGGCATGCCTACTTCGAACGTTATCGTACGGGGCGTTGCAAAATACAATCGCTTCATTGCTGTCCGCGTGAGCGGAATCCCTCCCCCGTGAGTTTATGCCTTTGAGCGAACACGGAGGCGGTATGTTTACAATTCTGTTTGGGAAGCGTGCGATCGGACAAACCCTCGCTCAAACGGCGGACGATGCCCTGAACACGGCTAGATCAATTGCTGTCAGTGGGCAACCGCCGACGATCAAATGTGAGGACGAAGCCTATACGCTTGAAGAGTTTGAACGGATTGTGGCGAGTGGATTTTGGTTGAACAAATTCTGAGATGCTTGGCCGCAGGAGCGGTACAAGCTGACGTGAGCGATTGGAAAAATGGCCCAGCCTCCGAAGAAGCCGGGCCAGTTGAGGCAAGCCCCCAAAGGAAGCAAACCTCAGGGTCGCAATGTGTAAACGTTCGAAACTGCAAAATTGATCCAAAAATATCGACCATCTTGCCGTATGGGCCAAAATTGCGGTCTCCATGCCGTCAGGACGCTTTCATTAGGCGCTCATGTTCGCCGAGGCTCACACCAAGGGATCGAGCGGCAAAGTTTAACGTCCTTTGTAGGCTGAACGGGGGAGTTGTACCTCAGGTAGGCCCGCTTTGGCGCGGACCTCGTTCAGTGCTTTCTCTAACGTATCCACCTGCTTCTGCAGCAGATCGATTTCGTAGGCGCTACTCATTGCCGCCGCCTCCTTCAGTTTTTGTTTGTGGCGCGCTTGGCGCTCTGCATTGCTCAAAACCATTTTTCGTTAGTAACGGCTTAACGCGGGTTTTGCAATAGCGTTACTAACGAGCGAGCCGGAGGATTGGCTGTCACCGTCCCCCGGCTCTAACCGCAACCGATCACAAGGAGATCGATCATGGCTGCAAATGCCACTAGCGCCAATGTTGGCGCGCTTCAAACAATTGACCTGCCGACAAATCGTCGTCGCTTTATGACGGGAGCAGCCGGGCTTTCCGCTTTTGCAATTGCTGCCCCAATCGCAGCGGCGGCTATTTCACCAGCACCCGACCGCGCCGCATGGGACGCAGCAATGTCGGATTATCTTCGAGCAAAGCATTTGTCGGATGCCTACGACGTGGAGTTTGACCGCATCCATGCAGGTTGGAGCAGCACCAATCCGGGCATGGGCATGATCAAGTGGGGCGGCGAGTTTCCTTTCCAAGACAAGAGTGATCTTGTGCGCAATCTCGACCTTGAAGCAGACTATCAGCAATTCATCGACGGTGAAGGAAAGTGGTGGCGGGGAAACTCTAATAAAATGAAAGCGGAGCGGAGGGCCACGCTCGACTCTATCGCGGCTTTCCGAAAGGCGAAGGCCGACAACGATGCGCGATGGGACATCGAGGCTTCTGCCGATCGACACGATGAGTTGGCCGTATTTGAGGGCGACGCCGCGTGGAGCCTCATCGCGCTTCCAGCACCAGACGCGGCGGCGCTCGAATGGAACCTGGAATATCTGAACGGATTCAATGCGTGCGATCCAAGCTGCGGCACAGGGGGACATCGAGATATGGGGAAGGCGGGAATTGCCAGTGCCAATGGAGTCCGGCTTTCCGAGCGAAGTGTGGACACCTATAAACCCGCTGTATTGGCGAACGCATATAATCAATTTTCTGGCGACCTCCGAAATGTGGGAAGCTGAGATTCATTCGGCCAGTGAGCCGCTGATGATCGGAGAAACAAGCCGATATTGGGCGCTGCAAGTGAAGCGATCAGACGTCGACCGATTTTGGAGAATTAAGTGATGGACGCAAGCTATCAACCTGGCGACCGACCGCTCTAGACCACGTCCGTCAATTCCCGCGCCAGTGCCCGCGCAGCACGCATGATGCCCTTTGCCAACTACGAACGCTCGCCGTGGCGAAAAGAGTTCCTGTTGCCTTTCGCTCCCGTCGATTTACCGCCATGGAGAGCGGAGCGACTGCGACCCTTCAGTGCCAGACGCTAGCAGCGCGCATCATGGCATCTCACCCCATCATCTATGACCTGCCCCCAAAGGGATTGGCAGCACGTGTCACCTACCACATGTGCGCCAAATCGCAGTCCGACGATGGAACGATGATCGAGAGGCCTCATTCGCAGCCCGGCTAAATCCTCGAGAGGACCGACGCCCAACCGGACGCCGGCCCTCCCATCGGTTAATCAAGCAGCATCGTTCAAGCGTTGAGGCGCGAGAGCACGTCGGCCGTCCCAAGATTGAACCGCTCGCCATCCACAAGGCAATTGGTCCATGGATCTACGAGCATGTAACCGCCGAAGTTGTCGATCGTGTCCAACCGCCAACGAGAGCGGCGCAATTCCAAGCCTGAGGCCTTGGCCTTTCGACGTAGCATTGCGTCAATGCCCGATGATGGGCGAAGTTCATTCGTCATAGCTGTGTCCTTTGATATTAGGTCAAAGGTCCGGATATGCCCTGATCACGCTCGCACATCCGATACCACAAGCCTTGCCTTGCCGCGTCTCCGCCTAAGCGGTTCGGTATGTCTGCGATCAGGTCGACTACCGATACGCCGTAAGCTGCGCTCAGAGCGCGTGAGAGTCAATCGGAGGCCGCGAGACAGTCCGCGCCATGTGACGCGCCCTTGGCCCGTGTACGGCGGCTGCGGGCCAAATAATCTGCGGGTCCTTCCCAGTGGATTTCGCCCTGCTAAGTGGCAGCAGACCGCTTTTAATATCTCAGACAGCCTAAATTGGGTGATGAATGAATTATCGTTTGGTCACAGGTTGCGATTTGCCCGTCGGTTTGGTTGCAGGGTTGAGGGCTAAATAATCGAAGGGTCCTTCCCAGAGGAATTCGGCTCCCTAATCGGTGGGGAACAACTTTTTTGAATTCAGTGGCCTATTTTGCACGTTCGGATTGTAAGAACTTCGAGTTTGCGCTATATAATTCCTTGGCATGGGCGCCAGCGCGAGAGAGCGAAAGGGGCCACATGCCGACAATTTTTCCCGCAATCATAAGAGCTCAATATGAGCAGGATTCAGGCGGCTTCCCGGCGTTTGAAAGCGCCTTTCAGCAATCGGCGGATCGTGGCCGGCAATCGTTCGAAAAGATGTATGCCGATATCAAGGGGCTCGCGAAAAGCGCTCTTTCACTGCCAAGCAATGCGACCGGCTCCCTCAATATCGACAGCGGGGCATATCGGGCTGCAGCGGACGCCGCAGAGCGAAATGCCGTGGCGCTCAGGGAGATAGCCACAGCAGCGCGCCGCGTTGCAGATGCGGATCCATCGCCAGCCCTTCACAGACAGGCCCAGGCAGCCAGCGCAGCGGCCATTGAGGCGCGCACCTACGCCCAGACGACCGCCCAGGAAGCATTGGCGATGGAGCGGCTGCAGGGTGAGTTGAACCGCACCAAAACCGCAACTGATCGTTTGGCATCGGCGGGCCGGGCATCGATCGGCAGCATCGGGGCACAGAGACAAGCGTACGTAGGGGTAGGACAACAACTCCAGGATACCGTGATTTCGTTGCAGGGCGGACAACGAGCGAGCACCGTTTTCGCGCAGCAAATGCCGCAACTCGCTTACGCACTATCTGGCGTCGGCGGCGCGGTTGGGCGTGTCGCGACAACCCTTGCTGGCCCGTGGGGCATCGCATTGGTCGGTGCGAGTTTCCTTTTGGGCGGGTTCGTCGACAAATTGTTCAAGAGCAAAGAAGCAGCCGATCTTGCCAAGGTCGGGGCAGATGGCCTGTCCGATGCGCAGAGCGTGCTCGGCGGGATATTCGACCTCACAAGCGGCAAGATTGAGAGCCAAAACGAATTGCTCCGGCTCAACGCACGGTTAACCGCGATAAACCTTCGTGCCGAGGCATTGAAAGCATCGGCATCCGCGGGCGATGTGTTTGCCAATGCCGGCCGGGTCGATTCAGCGAACAGCATTCGCCGTGGTCTGCAACGTGGCAGTGGCGGCCCGCTCGGCGCATTAGTCGGGGCGGCCGATACGGTGTTCGGCGGAAGGCGCGGACCTGATCGGGCGATTGGCAATGCGCAGAACCTGCAGAGCATCCTGTCAGGCGTCAAGCGCGGAACGGTATCGCCAGAGGATGCCTTGCGGCTCAGCGAAACGCAGGATTTCACCGGCACGAAGGTCGACAAGGCCGCATTCCAGCAGGCGATTATCGATCGCACCGCGTCGGAAGCCAAGCAGAAGATCGCCGATTTGATTGACCAATCTCTCAACGATGGGAAGCTGGCAGCCGGGCTGCGCAAGGCGGATCATAGCAAGCCGAAAAAGGGGCCGAAGGGCCCATCTGCCGAAAGCATCGCCAACAAGGCCTTCCAGTCCACCGAATTCGGGCAGGATACTGCCGCGAAGATTTTGGGCATCACCGAACAATTCGACCGCGTGCCGGCCGCTGTTGCCAAGGTCAATGCAACAATGCGCCAACTCGACGATCTTGCGACGGACATCGAAAAGCGGAAACCGCCAAACTATCAGGCGTTGCTCGACCAGATCGACCAGGCGAGGCCAAAAGTGCAGGCGGGCCTTGTACAGCCATTGAAAGATATGATTGACGCTGCGAACGAGCAGGCGGCGGTTCAGGAATTGCTGATCGCGGGACGTTCGACCGAAGCTGAAGTATTGACCCGGACGTTCCAACTCTCGAAGCAAATGGGGCCGCTTACCGCCGACCAAGTCACATCGGTCCGCCAGATTGTCACCGCAGAGCATCAACGCGAGGCCTCGCTCGAAAAACAGCGCGACCTCCAACAGCGCCAACTCGAAATCGTGGGCCGCACCCAAGATAATGTGCGATCGACGATCGGTGACATTTTGCGCGGCAATATCGGCAAGGGCATCGGTAACCTGTTCAAGCGCCAGTTCGATATTGTGATCGACGGGCTTGCGTCCGATCTCACAGAAAGCCTTTTCGGCGACGGCTTCCGCAAACAGCGCGAACACATCCTTGGTATCGATCAGGTGAGCGAGGCAGGCACACGGCTCGCGGACGAGGTGGATACTACCAGTAAGGCTTTGGGGAATCTGACGAACGCAATAACCGCAGCGGCGCAAATCATCGGCGACCAGGGATCACCGGGATTTGCTGCGAACGACAACAGCCCGGCGAAGTCGATAAACAATCTCGGAAAATCACTTGGCGAGGCTGGTTCGAAACTTGGCGATGGGATCGACGAGATTGTCGTCACGGCGCAGCGAACGGTCGGCAAGCTTCCAGGATCATTGGGCGGCACCGTCAAGGGCTTGTTGAACACCATTTTCGGTCCGAAATTCGCGAGCGGCCTGTCTAACACGCTTTCCAGTGTATTGGGCTCAATCTTCGGCGGGGGTGCCGGTGGAATCGCAGGCGGCGGTGGAGCGGGTGGTGGCATAGCGGGCATCCTCGGCAGCGTCGGCGCGGCGGCAGGGCCTTTCTCTGTCGCCCTCGCCATCAACCAGGCAATCAGCAAGGCACTGGGTAACGACCAGATCAAGAACGGCAAATTGGGCGACCTCACCATTGGCCCGATTTTGACATCCCTCGTCGGCAAAGCCCTCAAAGGTTCAGCGACCCTTGGCTTCACCAATGGCAACCTCGGCGTCGGCTCCACGCGCGGCAATTCAAGTTCGCGAATTGCGGCCGCGAGTTCCGGAATCGGCGCAGTTGCGACATCACTCAACCAGATCGCAGACGCGCTCGGCGGTAACGTCACCGGCGCGGGCTCGGTCTCGCTCGGTATCCGCAAAAAGGACTTTGTGGTCGATCCTACGGGGCAGGGGCGCACCAAAGGTTCGGGCGTCCTGAAATTCAAGGATCAGGAATCAGCGACCCGTGCAGCCCTTCTCGACGCGATCAATGACGGCGCGGTGGCAGGCATCCGCCAAGGCGCACAGAACTTGCTTCGGGCAGGCGCAGACATTGAAAAGCAGCTTTCCAAGGCTGTCCGCTTCAACGATGTGTTCAAGCAACTCAAAGCTCTCAAGGATCCGGTTGGCGCCGCACTCGACGACCTTTTCTCCGAGTTTACCAGCCTCAAGAGCGTTTTCACCGAAGCAAGCGCATCGGCAGCCGATTTCGCAGCCCTTGAGGAACTGTATGGCCTGAAACGCGCCGAAGCGATCAAGCAGGCAACCGAGCAACTGACGGGCGCATTGAGCAGCTTGATCAGCGATCTCAAAACGGGCGATAATGGCCTGTCCCTTCGCGATCGGCTGTTCAATGCGCGGCAAGCATTCGATCCGCTCGCCAATGACGTGCGCGCGGGCAAGACCGTCGACTACGACAAGTTTGCCACCGACGCCAAACAGGTCATCGATATTCAGAGGCAGCTATCCGGATCGACGAACGATTACTTCAACACGTTCAATGAGGTTCTTAGCCTGAGCGAGAAGGCTCTTACCGGCCAGCAAAATGTCATCAGCATCGCCAGTGCTGCCAATTCACCATTTACCACTCCCACGAACGCCACAACGCCTGTTGTCACCGCGATCAGCCAACAGACGTTGGACCTCCTGGCGGGTTTTGCGGGCAATCAGGCGCTGTTAGCGGCCATGAATGGAAATCTGGGATCAATCCTCAGTCTGGCACAGGCCAAAGCCGCGAGCCAGGGCGCGGTGGGCTCATATAGCTATGCGAGACTTCACTTCTAGAAGAAAGGGCGCCTCGCTTTCGATCGCTTGCTCGAAGTCGTTGGTGGCGACGTTGGCGACGCGAACGGCCTGTTTGTGTTGATGCTCAGAAAGCCCAGCTTGGCTTGCCATATCTTTGGAAGAAGGGAGGGCGCCCTCCCTTTTTTTGGTGTTCGCCGCGCCCGTCAAACTGCTTCAGCAACTCACCGCAGCGTCGTATCGCCCGCGCCTGAATGCGGTCAGCCCACTTCCAACTTCGCGCCGGCATTAGCGAGCTGATCTTGTTTTTCTCGACGTAAGAATTCGATGCAGGCGTGGGCGGTTTCGTCATAGGGCTGCCCGAAGGTTTTGACGGTAGCGCGAATCGTGGCTTCGAATTCCGGCGAGCGGTTCTCAGGCAGGCGCAGCTTTTCGATTTCGACCAGATCGTTGACCAGATCGATGCAACGCCGTTGCAGGTTGGCTTTCATTTTCGCGTCCATATCTCGATCCCCAGAGAGTGTGTCGTCAATTACTATTCGTTCGACTTCGACTTTGTGTCCGGTATGGGCGCGCCGGTTGTCAGTACGGCGCGCCCTCCCGAGGCGTTGAGCATGGGCGCTTCAACCCTTCGGAAACAAAAGGGCGGCCGGCCTTTCCACAAACCGGCCGCCCAGGCGCGGGGGGGAAAAATATGACAAAAAGCCCCCGCAAGCTCATCTCACCATGGCCGCGCAACCGATTTGGGCAAGGCCAGCATGTGCGCCGCTCCGAGGCCGCTCAGACCCGCCAGCGCAGCGAGAACGTCATCTGGTACCTCGACCCGCTCGCGTTGCGGAACGATGCTGTCACGGCCGATCGTGCGAGGCAGGACGGCCCGAAGGGTCTCTGCCACGGCGAAAGTGTCAATTTGCCGCGTCGCGGAATGCAGCGCCTCGCTCGCGGCATAGAGGATGAGCAACCGCTCGACCGCTTCGCCGGCCTCAGCTTTCAGTGCCAAGGCAAGAGGCTTCACCGCATTGCGGACCTTATCACCAACGGCGTCGCGGATTTCATCGATTGCCCGTTTCGCCGTGTTCGTCCGGCCGCGAAGTTCCGAGATGCCGGCGCGCAGCGATGCGAGTTCGGCTCTCATCTGATCGATAGTGACACCCAACCTTTCCGCCGTACCGGCGCCGCCATCTAGGAGAGCATCCGCCGCGCCGACTGGATCTAGCCGATCATTGTTGATCAGAATCGCGATTTCACTGGCTCGCTCTTCCGCCCTTTGAATGGCCGCGGCGAATTCCTCTTTCTGGCTTTCCAATTCTGCGATGCGACGATTGGCATCGGTTGTGTCGATCGATGCGATTGCCTTCGAAGTGGCCTCCAGGGCCTTTGTCATGGTGATGCTCATAGCCCGCGCCTCGCATTGTTTTTCGCGATGACTGAGGGCCAGCTTGCCATGCCCTTTTGCTCCATCGCCGATGCGAAACTGGTCAGGAATCCCTTGGCGGACATCGTTATGAATTCGGGCAAGGCCAGCAACTTCAACGCCTGCTCTTCATTGCCCCGCACGATAGGCGACCCCATGATCAGGGCCGCGCGAACCGTGGCAGCTTTGAAACCTTTCGCGAAGCCGGTTGCTTCGATCGCTTTCACGTCGACCTGGACAAGGCGCGGGGCTGGTTTCGCAGCGGCCGATGCCGCCGCTTGGGGCGTTGCCTTCGGAATGTTGACGTGTCTCAGATGATCATATTCGCCTGCCATTTGGTAATCCTTTCAGTTGGGTTGTGGTTGTCAGTTTCGAGCCGCCCGAATTTTCAGGGTTGGGCGGGGTTGTTCGGAATCACATCGGAAACGCGCGGCCTTGGCGCTGCTGATGCTCGATCATTTCATCGACTTTTTCGGAGAGCCTCATGGCGCGAGCGCATGTGTTGAGATCGTCGAGACCGTATTCTTCAATGACGTCTGCCAGCCAATTGGCTGAAGCGATCAAATCAATGGTGTTCGGCTTTGCCCTCAGGTCGCGCTCGAACATCGCCAAGCGAGTGCCAATCGGCAAATCACAATTCTTTGCTGCGCCCGGCGCGTTTTGCAAAACGCGCTGCTTTGCAGAATCTAATTTCCCTGCTTCAGCAGAATCTAATACCCCTCTTTGAGGAGTATAATATTTGTCAGTTTCTGGCAGAATTTGGCCGTTTTCTGATTCGTCCAAACCAACTACTTTGCTGGTCTTCGTGGCGAGCAAACCAACTATCTCCGGACTAGATAGTTGTTCAACAAGCCAACTATCGGGATGTGGGAACTCAACGCGATATGTTGTCATGCGCCGATCGTTCGGTCGAAAAGCGTTGCCGCGCTCTTCCGTGATATAGCCCCACTCTCTGAGTTTTCGGATGCTTTTAGAGAGAGAGCCGTAGTCACAGCCAAGAATGTCAGCCAAGCGACGATTGGATACGTGGCACCCGGCGCCTTTGCCTCTTAGGCGCGTTTGACCGTCAAAGAGTGATATCAACAGCATGGTTCGAAGGTCGAGCGCCGTTGGCCTGGGATCCAAAATTGCAGCGGTTGGCCCAGTGGAAAAGACGCGCTTGGCAAGTTTGCCAAGGCTTTCCTTGCGATCTTCGATTGTCGCGCCGCTCACTGCCCCGCCCTCCGGTCGAGCGGGCCCCTCCTGGTCGCATCGAAAACGCGCCAACCGGTTTCGCCGGAAAGTCTGGCGGCCGCTTCAAATGCCTCAGGCAAGGTAGCGAAATCAGCGCGAAAGTTGGCATGTGACACCGGCGGCAACACGTCGACCCGAACGCTTTCTTTTGATCGATTGCCAATCACGATAATGCGCCGTTGTTGGTTGCGTGTCCGAAAGAGAAATATCTTCGCCATGTGCTATTCTCCGGTCGGATCGATTGGCGGCAAGCCCGCTTCGCGGAGCAACTTCCCGAGCCACCAAGACATCCTGTCGCTGATCTCCGATCGGGCCACGCAACTTCCAAGAAATTGGCCGACCTTGATTTCCATCGGGGCACCTTGTGCTGCCATGCTCAACAGCGCCAAGGCTCCGTCTTGGTGGCGGGAGAAAGCCTGTCGCGTGCCTGCCCGGCTGGATTGCTGCGCTGTCATGCTGCCACCCGCTCAACAATCGGCCATGCCCTTGCGATGTGGACACCGGCCGCGAATGATCGCGCCGCGGCAAGTGTGGGGAAGCTTTCTGGCGGCGGCTCTCGGTCCAAACGTGGCTCGATCAGCACTCGGGCCCGGCCGCCGCGTTGGGCTTCAACGATAATTCGCCGATCGACCGGCGCGACGACATGCGCCAAGGCGATCGAAGCCGGTGAAGCGGCGGGCTGCATTATTCCGCGCCGATCAGCTTGTGCAGGCTCGCGGCATTAACAAGTCTGCGCTTGCCGACGCACTTGAAGGCCAATCGCCCGGCCGCCATTTCGCTATAGAGTTTGGCCCGCGATAGGTTGCTCAAGTCGCCAGACTGCTTGACGGTATATGCCAAGGGCTGAATTCGAAAGGGGTTCATTTTTGGTCACTCCATCATATGAGACAGCGGAAGCCGCCCAGATGCAGTGATGGATAAGGTCGCGGGACAAGGATAAAAGCGCGGAGTGGATTCCGCCAATTTCCTATTTTGCCTTGGGCCCCCGCCTTCGCACATCTGCACGCTTGGGGAAGACGTTCAATTCGCCAGTGGCGTTGAATCTGTCAGGTGCCAGGATATCCAGATATTGACGCGTCGGATTGTTGAACTCGGTTAGGAGTTTTTTGCCAGTATCATGCGATTTGCATAGCCCCTCTTTTTGCGTCTGACCCAATGCCGCTACTTGGGTATAGCCACTTTTGATCAGCGCATGATAACGGATGCCAAAGTTTCGAACTTCTAAAGCGTGGGCGCGCTTTTTGCGCCTGAGTCCCCGATCAGGGGTTTCGCTATCTTCGCGCTTTCGGATGATTACTCGCCATTCCGAATGGGATTCTGGTTCGAGCATTCCTTCGATCATCTGCACATTGTCGCGGCCCAAGCGCCTTAAAGCCCATCGAAGCACCATCATGCGCTGTTGGACCGATTGAGTTTCGGCCGGGAAAGCGAGAAAGCGCATCACGGCGTCGAGTTCGAAACGCCGCCCAGCCACGTCTGCCAGAATTGGATCCATGCGGGCGCGCCTCTCCCTTGCATCCGCAGCATCGACCAATATGGAAATTTCTTCGATCCCGAGGCCAGTTTCATCAATCGCTTGCGCGACGAGCCGATTCATTCTGGCCTGCAGTTCGCGCAGCCTAGCGCGATCTTCGGTGTCGCTTGTCATTTGCCGGTTGTCCTATCCAGCGTCCAGATGATGCGAGGGCAGGGGGTGGACTTCCCCTTTTCGAATGGCCATTCTAGCCCTCGCAATCCCAAATCTAGCTCAGCGCAGAGCCTTTCGCCAGATGGGCCGAAAACTGCCTTGCTTCCGCCAAGAGAATATCATCGTAGGCGTCTAGGTCGCGCCCTTCGCGGTTCACAATCATATATTTGAAGCAAAACGCCGCAGCATCAGGTGAGCGTGTTTTAAGCAACCGGTCTTCGGCTGCCGAAAAGATTTCGTCCAGGCGCTCCATTTCATTCTCAATCTCTGGCGTCAGTATTCCTGCATCATGGGCCGGATTCCAGATTCCGACCTCGAAAGCGTCTTTAGGGGCCTTCGCGATGAGATAATGCTCAAGAGCGGTGGCGAAGATGCCAGTTTCAGCCTCGGCGTGGCGTAGTTGTCCGCTCACTTTTTTGTCCCTTCGATTAAATCGAACTGCGCTTGCGACGCCAGTTGTACAATCGCGCTGAGGGCGCCTGCCTTGATGCAATTATTCAGGCCGTAAATATGTCCTCGTTCGCCCAATTCGGCCGCGTCGAGATGCGCCGCCTGCATGAAGCTTGCGAGCGCATGGATGTAGCCGATTTTCAAAATCGCCGCATCAAAGCCGCTTTCATGCAACTCGGTCACGTCGTTGATTTGAAATGCTTCTCGGGCGCGGCGCTCATCCTTGGCAGGCTTGGCTGCCGGGTTCATAGCAGTGACATTCATTGATCGTCTCCTTTGGACGGTTGGTGATAGGGCAGGCGTCGGAATTCCGCTCCGATGCCTGCCCGCATTGTCCGGTCATCAGGCCAATTTCTTCGAATCCCTGATCGGGCTCACTTTAGCGCCGCCGGCTTTCAGCAAATCAAGATGATCGCTCCACCATTGCGCCATCTTGACCCGTTCATCCCAATGGGCGCCGCGATTATAGGCAGCGCGCACCTGATCGCGATCCTTATGGGCGAGAGCGCGTTCGATCGCATCGGGCTGCCACTTGCCGGACTCATTCAACAGCGTGCTGGCCATCGCCCGGAAACCATGGGCGGTCATATCGTCGCCAGTGAAGCCCAAGCGGCGAAGCGCCCCGTTAATCGTGTTTTCGGACATTGGCCGGGCGGCCGTGCGGATTGAGGGAAAGACAAAGCGGCCGCTACCAGTCAGATCGCGCGCGGCTGCAAAGAGCGCCAACGCTTGGCGCGAAAGCGGCACGGCATGCTCGCGCTTTGATTTCATCTTTTCCGCTGCGATCCGCCAGACGGCCGAGTCAATGTCGATTTCACTCCATTCGGCCTTTCGCAATTCCCCCGGCCGGACGAACACATGCGGCGATAGGCTCAATGCAATTTGAGTGATTGGCTGGCCTTCGTAACCTTCAATGGCGCGAAGCAACTCTCCGGCCTTTTTCGGATCGATGATTGCCGCCAGATGCTTGGGCTTCGGTGCGGTCAATGCCCCGCGCAAATCACGAGTCGGATCGAACGGGACAAGTTGATTGACGACAGCGAAGCGAAACACCTGCCCGATGAACTCCAGCGTCCGGCGCGCCGTTTCCAGCCTTCCCTTGGCCTCCAGCGGGCGCACCGCCTCCAAAACTGCAAGGGGCAGAATTTCGGCGATAGGGCGATTGCCGAGGGCCGGAGTGACCAGCTTCAAAAACCAGCGCCGCTTGATCAGTGTCGCTTCGGCCAAGCCTTCACGCTTGTTCTTTTCGATGTACTTCAACGCAACCGCGCCGAAGGTGTTCACGGCGGCCATCTTGGCGATGCTCTTATCGGTTTGCAGCTTCACCGCCGGATCGATGCCATTGGATAGATCGCGCCTCGCCACGTCGCACTTTATACGCGCGGCCGCCAATCCTACTTCGGGAAACGTGCCAATGGTCAACTTGCGCTCAATGCGCTTCGGCTCTCCATTTTCATCGACGCCATTGACGCGATATTTCCAGCGCCACAGTTTGCCGCCAGACGGCTGCACCAGGACGAAAAGCCCTCGTTCGTCTGCCATCTTGTATGGCTTTGCGCGAGGCTTAGCGTTTCGAATAGCAATATCGGTCAGCGACATTTGGGGGCCACCTTAAACTGTGAATATGCGACTGGCCCCCATCGTGGCCCCCTTTTCACTTTGCTGTAGGGGCACAATGGTAGACAACGGCATACACTATGCCGCGCTTTTCTCACACCTTTGGGGGAATGTCCATACATTGAGAGACAATGACAGACAGTCTAATGGTGCCGCTTACAGGACTCGAACCTGTGACCCCCGCATTACGAATGCGATGCTCTACCAACTGAGCTAAAGCGGCACGGCGCTGGCGCGCTTACCAGTGTGTGCCTGGCAAGACAAGCGGCGCGGCTCCCGATTATTCCGCCAACCCTTAACGCTTCGTCAACCATATCGGGTGCACATATCCCGAACTTCGATTGTGGGACGAACTAAGGGTTTTTTCATGGACCAGACAGGCCATTTTACCCGGGATGATGAAACTGGCGTTGAAACGCCGGTGAATGTCGGAACCGATGAACGCCGGATGCACGTCCGTGCGTACAATTATTGGGTGTCGTTGCTCGACGGCCGCGCCTATCCGTCCATCGAGGATCTCGATCCTGGCAACATGGACGATTTCGGCCCACATAGCGTTTTGCTCGATTTTACAGGCGGCATCGAAAACCCAAGGATCGAATTCCTGGGCCATTCTCTCCGCAAGGAATGCGACCTTTCGGCTGAGGTTGAAACGGTCGCGGACGTTCCCAGCCGGTCGCTGCTTTCACGCCTCACCGACCATTATCTCCAGATTATCGCCAATCGCGCGCCAATTGGCTTTGAAGCCGAATTCGTCAACGGGCGGGGCAACAACACCATGTATCGCGGCATCCTGATGCCGTTCTCTTCAGACGGTGACACGATCGATTTCATTTATGGTGTGATCAACTGGAAGGAAGTTGCTGACGAAGCGACCGCCAGTGGGATCATCGACGAGGTTGGCCGCGCCCTGCAGGCGTCGCACGTGCGGCATGATGCGCCGGTCAATGTCTGGGCCGATGGACCAAGCGGTCAAACCGCCTCCGCGCCCGTTTCGCCGCTTTTTGAACCCTCCGCGGTCGACGAGGACGAAGACGTCGCTCCTGAATTCGAACCCGATGGGAGTGAAACGCTCTGGGATTGGCTGGCAGCGGCACGAGAAACCGCCGATGCGGTAACCCATTCCGAAACGCGCAGCCGCCAGTTTCTCTATCGTGCGCTCTCGCTGGCGTATGATTTTGCCCTGGTTGCCGATCGACGCCCGGATGAATATGCTGAATTGCTGGCCGACAACAATATCGTCACCCAGGCCCGCGCTCCGATGACGCCGATCGTGAAGCTGGTCTTCGGGATCGGCTATGACAAAACCCGACTAGCCGAATACGGCATGGCATTGGCGCATGGCCGCAGGCTTGGCATTGGCGCTGGCGCATTTCAGGCGGCGCTTGAATCACATGCCGGCGGCCTCAAAGGCATGGTCTATGCAGAGCGTGCCGAACGTCGGCCGGCATCGCGGGTTGACATTGCGGACAATGATCCGGCGCGTGCCTTGGCCCGGGCGATCATACCGAAAATCATTATCGAATCGCCCGGCGACGAAGAGTTTGTGCTGCTTGTCGCGCGGCGCATCGATCACGGCCATGTCGGCGTACTCGGCGCGCTCGCTGAGGACAATGTGTTGGTCCAAAAGGCCCTTCGCGCGCTGACGCAATAATATAACAGGGTTGAGCTAGGCAGTTCCGGGGCGCATAAGCGCTCACTTGAAGGTGTACGTCTGCAAAGGGCGGCATCCAGCAGGTCCAGGCGGAACAGAATGACATCCACGTCCCACGACAAACACCCGCACACTGACAATCGGACAACAATGATCGCGAAAGCGCTGGTTGCAGGCTCCTTGCCCGGGGACCTTGACGGATTTGGTCAGCACGCACGCATGGCAGCTGCGGAATTCACACTGGCGGCGCTTGCCACACGTAGAAGCGGGCAACCCAGCCTCGCAATTGATACAATCACCGAAAGCGATGGGCGGCGGCGGATGCGGCTTGCAGTCGTCAATCCGAACATGCCGTTTCTTGTCGATTCAATTGCGGCCGTCATTTCGTCCAAAGGGTTGGTGATTGACCGGTTGCTCCATCCTGTGATTGGCGTGACCCGCGATGCAAAGGGCGCGCTCGTCTCGATCGGCAAGGGCGGGAAGCCTGAATCAATCATCTATATCGAAACCGACCGTGCCGATGCTCGAGATCGCGTCGAGATCCGCGACGGCATCAAACAATGCATGTCCGATGTACGGAATGCGGTCGATGATTGGGAAGCGGCCAAATCTGCAATGCTCGCAGACGCCAAAACCCTGCCTGCAGAATATGGCGCGCTGCTCACCTGGTTCGAGGATAACAACTTCACGCTTCTCGGACAGGCCCTGTTCGGGCCAGATGGCGCATTTCAGTCCGGCATCGGCATCGGACGCAACCGCGGCGAAAGCCTGATTTCCGAAGCTGCACGCAAGCGGGCACTTGATCATTTCCGCAAAGGGGCTGAAGGGCTGCTTGTCGTCAAGTCCAACCTGATGTCACGTGTTCATCGCCGCGTCCCGCTTGACTTGCTGATCGTGCCGCGGCGCGAAGGCAAGAAGATCTCGGGCCTTTCGATCCACGCCGGATTGTGGACCAGCGCTGCCCTTGGCAAGGCTCCAGAGGAAATCCCGATCCTGCGCCAGCGCCTGATCGGATTGCAGGTCAAATACCGGTTCGACCCTAAAGGTCATACCGGTAAGGCGCTGAGCCACGCAATCGCCAGCCTACCGCATGACATTGCGATCAGCATCAGCGAGTCCAGTCTCGACACGCTGGCCCTGTCTGCAATGTCAATCGCCGATCGGCCCCGTCCCATGATCGAGATGGTCGAAGCGCCTCTCGATCGGCACCTTTTTGCCTTTGTCTGGCTGCCGCGCGACGAACTGACGACGGCCCGTCGCCTCGCAATTTCGGATATGCTGACCGAAGCGGCCAATGCCCGGCAATTGAGCTGGGCCATCGAATTGGGCGATGGCGAGGTTGCGCTGATCCGCTACACCCTTGACCTGCGTCAGGGCGGGCGAATACCAAAGGTCGCAACGCTCCACGACCGGATCGAAATGATGGTCCGCGGCTGGCAACCGGCAGTCGAGGCCAGCCTTGGGCAGCTTGGCGATCACGGACACGCGACGCGGCTCGCGTTGCGCTATGCGGGTGCCTTTCCTCTTGCCTATCGCAATGGCGCCGGCCCCGAAGAGGCTGCACTGGATATCAGCTATATCCATGTGCTGGATGCAGCGGGGAGGCGGGGTGCCCGTTTCTATCGCAATGCTGACGACGCGCCAAACCGTCTTCGACTGAAGCTTTACAGCCTTGACCCGCTTACACTTTCGGATGCCGTGCCGGCGCTTGAGAATTTCGGGTTTCATGTGATTGAGGAGCTGTCCACACCGCTTGATTCCGGACGGCTGGGGCATATCCAGAAATTCGTGCTGGAAACGTCTGGCGGACGCGGCGGCGCGGCACTTGTTGCCAATCCCGCAATCCTTGAAGGTGCGCTCGCCCAAGTGCTCGAAGGTGCGGCCGAAAATGACCTGTTCAACCAACTGATCGTCGAATTCGATCTCGATCCGGCTGCCGTCACTCTGTTTCGTGCGCTGTTCCGCTATCTTCGCCAGACCGGGCTTCCCTATGGGCTGGTGACCGTGGTGCATGCCCTGCGCCAGGCACCCGAGATTGCGCGGGCGCTTGCCCGGTTATTTGCCGCAAAGCACAGCCCCGAGGGCGATGACATTGCGGCAAAGAGCGCTGAAGATGAAATCGCCCGCGGGCTGACGCGAGTCTCCGGCATTGATGAAGACCGCATCCTGCGGCTCTATCGTGCCGTTATCCGTGCGACGCTGCGGACCAATGCCTATGCCCCGGCTGCGCAGGAAGCGTTGGCCTTCAAGATTGACAGTGCGCAAGTTCCCGGCCTTCCCGATCCCAAGCCGTGGCGCGAGATCTTCGTCTATTCGCCGCGTGTTGAAGGCATCCACTTGCGCGCCGGGCCGGTTGCGCGGGGCGGGTTACGCTGGTCCGACCGGCGGGACGATTTCCGCACCGAGATCCTCGGCCTGATGAAGGCGCAGCGCGTGAAGAACGCCGTGATCGTCCCGACCGGTGCCAAGGGCGGTTTCTATCCCAAGGCGTTACCCGATCCGGCCAATCGCGATGCATGGTTGGCCGAAGGGACCGAATGTTACCGGATCTTCATCCGCTCGTTGCTCTCGATCACAGACAATCTGGTCAAGGGCAAGGTCGTCCACCCACAAGGCGTCGTCATCCTTGACGGTGAGGATCCCTATTTCGTGGTCGCCGCCGACAAGGGGACGGCAACCTTTTCCGACGTTGCCAACGCGATCGCACTTGAACGCGGCTTCTGGCTGGGAGACGCCTTCGCCAGCGGCGGCTCTGTGGGTTACGACCACAAGGCGATGGGGATTACCGCGAAGGGCGGCTGGGTTTCGGTCCAGCGCCATTTTGCGGAAAGCGGCGTCGATGTGCAGAAGGAGCCGGTCCGTGTCATCGGCTGTGGGGACATGTCGGGCGATGTATTCGGCAATGGCATGCTCTTGTCCAAGGCGATCAAGCTGGTCGCGGCGTTCGACCACCGCCACATTTTCTTCGATCCCAATCCCGATCCGGCCACAAGCTGGAAGGAACGGGCGCGGATGTTCAAGCTGCCGCGCTCAAGTTGGGCAGATTATGATGCAAAGCTGATCTCAAGGGGCGGCGGCATCTTCCCGCGCACCGCCAAGGAGATCAAGCTGACAAAAGAGATGCGCAGCTTGCTCGGCGTCGAGGACGCGACCCTCGATCCCTCAGCCCTGATCACCGCCATCCTCAAGGCTCCGTCTGACCTGCTCTGGTTCGGCGGGATCGGAACCTATGTGAAGGCACGTTCCGAGAACAACGCCGAAGTGGGTGACAGGGCGAACGACGCGCATCGCATCAATGCGGAGGATCTCCGCACCAAGGTGATCGGCGAAGGCGCGAACCTTGGCCTGACGCAGGCGGCGCGGATCGCCTTTGCGCTCAAGGGCGGGCGGATCAACACCGACTTCATCGACAATTCGGCCGGCGTCGACTGTTCGGACAATGAAGTGAACATCAAGATCGCGCTCAATGCCGAAGTGACGGCGGGCAAACTCGGGATGAAGGCGCGCAACACGCTGCTTGCCAGCATGACCGACAATGTGGCGGCGATCGTGCTTGAGGATAACCGGCTCCAGACGCTGACGCTGTCGATCGCGCAGCGGCATGGCGCGGAAAACCTGCCCGCCCATATCCGCCTGATCGAGACGTTCGAGGCGGCCGGCCAGCTGGACCGCGCGGTGGAAGGCATCGCCTCCAACGATGAGCTTCACCGCCGTGCGACCGACCGGCTGGGGCTGACCCGCCCCGAGCTCGCGGTCGTGATGGCCACGTCCAAGCTCGCGCTGCAGGAAGCAATCGAGAAGACCCCACTTGGCCATGATCCGGCGACGCTGGGTGACCTGATGGCCGCCTTCCCGCCCGAGATGCGCAAGCGCCATGCCCAGGCGATCCAGGGCCACCGGCTGCGCGGTGAGATCGTCGCGACCAAGCTGGCCAACCGCATCGTCAACCGGCTCGGCCTCATCCACCCGTTCGAA
>JANLST010000316.1:0-4483 GCA_031362505.1 Sphingomonadales bacterium | reverse complement strand
GTTGACCGCTCCATTTCCAACCCAATGGCCTTTGTCGAAACGAACGTCATTGGCACGGTTAACCTGCTCAATTGCGCCCGACACGCTTGGCGCGAGAACATGGAAGGCAAGCGTTTTTACCACGTTTCCACCGACGAAGTGTATGGCTCGCTGGGGCTGGACGATCCTGCCTTTTCGGAAACCACGGCGTACGCGCCCAACAGCCCTTATGCCGCATCCAAAGCAGCGTCCGACCACCTGGTGCGTGCCTATCATCACACCTACGGCCTGCCCACCATCACCACCAACTGTTCCAACAACTACGGGCCGCTGCAGTTTCCCGAGAAGTTGATTCCCCTGATGATCCGCAACGCCTTGCGCGGCCAGCCGCTGCCCGTGTATGGCGACGGAAACAATGTGCGCGACTGGCTTTATGTGAGCGACCACTGCGCCGGCATACGCATGGCGCTGAAGCGCGGCCGGCCGGGCGAGACCTATAACATCGGCGGCAACAGCGAAAGGACGAATCTGCAAGTGATCCATGCGCTGTGCGCCATACTCGATACGCTGCGGCCAGACAGTGCGCCGCATGCCAGGCTGATTGCCTTTGTGAAAGATCGTCCTGGCCACGACCGGCGTTACGCCATCGATGCTTCGAAAATCCACGCCGAACTCGGCTGGACACCAGTGGAACAATTTGAAAGCGGTCTGCGCAAAACCGTAGCGTGGTACCTTGAGCACGCGCAATGGGTGGACAATGTCACCAGCGGCGCCTACCGCAACTGGATTTCGCGCAATTACGACAACAGGAACACTGCATGAAAGGCATCATACTGGCGGGCGGCTCTGGCACGCGCCTGTATCCGGCGACGCAAGTGGTCTCCAAGCAACTGCTGCCGGTATACGACAAGCCGATGGTCTACTACCCGCTGTCTACACTGATGCTCGCGGGCATACGCGACATATTGCTGATTTCGACACCGCAGGACACGCCGCGTTTTGAGCAGTTACTCGGAGATGGGCATAAATGGGGGCTGAATATTACTTATGCTGTGCAGCCGGCGCCTGACGGCCTGCCCCAAGCCTTTATTATCGGCGCAGATTTCATCGGCAATGGACCCTGCACGCTGATCCTGGGCGACAATATCTTTTATGGCCATCGCCTGACTGGCGAAATGAAGGCGTCCATGGAAAAGGCGACAGGGGCGACGATTTTTGCCTACCAGGTGCAGGATCCGGAGCGTTCCGGTGTAGTCGAATTCGACAAGAACCGGAAAGTGATCTCAATAGAAGAAAAGCCCAAACATCCGAAATCCAAATACGCGGTCACCGGGTTCTTTGTATATGACAACAACGTCGTCGACATCGCCCGTGCGCTGAAACCCTCCGCCCGCGGCGAACTCGAAATCACCGATGTCAACAACGAGTACCTGCGTCGTGGCGAGCTTACGGTCACCCTGCTGGGCCGTGGTGTCGCCTGGCTGGATACCGGCACTCACTCGTCCCTGCTCGAGGCCTCAATGTTTATTGAGACTGTAGAAAAGCGCCACGGACTCAAAATCTCCTGCCCGGAAGAGATCGCTTATCGTATGGGGTACATCACGACGGACCAGCTCGTGGCTCTTACCAGCAGCATGGGAAACAACGGTTATGGCAAATACCTGACAGAGTTATTGCTGGAGTATCCGCCATTGTGAACGTAACGCATGCCAGCATTCCCGATGTGCTTATCCTTGATCCCAGAGTCTTTGGTGATGACCGCGGTTTTTTCTTTGAAAGTTACAATGTACGCACCTTCACTGAAAAAACCGGGATCGACGCCCAATTCGTTCAGGACAATCACACGCGCTCTGCCAAAAACGTTTTGCGCGGCCTGCATTACCAAATCAGGCAGCCGCAGGGCAAGCTGGTGCGCGTCACCGAAGGTGAGGTATTTGATGTCGTGGTAGATCTTCGCAAGCGTTCGCCGGCATTCGGGAACTGGTGGGCAACGACACTCTCCACTGATAACAAGCGGATGTTATGGATCCCACCGGGTTTTGCGCATGGATTTCTCGTCTTAAGCGATTATGCAGAGGTTCTTTACAAAACAACGGATTACTGGAATCCCGCGGATGAACGCTGCGTCGCATGGAATGATTCACAGTTGAATATTTCCTGGCCGCTGCAAGGCCCCCCCCGATTATCAGCGAAGGATCAGAAGGGGGTGCCGTTTCCTGCGGCCGAGTTTTTTCCATGAAGACTATTTTGTTGATTGGCAAGAACGGTCAGATCGGTCGGGAATTGCAGGGCACTCTGCTTTCGCATGGCCGTGTCATTGCGCTTGATCGCACTCAAATGGACCTGACGCAAGCTGACACGATACGCGAGACGATACGTAAAATATCTCCGGACATCATCGTCAATGCAGCCGGGTATACGGCTGTCGACAAGGCAGAGGATGAACCGGGACTCGCGTTGCTGGTCAACGCTACAGCGCCCGGCATCCTGGCGGAGGAAACCCGGCGCATTAATGCACTACTCGTACATTACTCGACAGACTATGTATTCGACGGCACTTGCTCAACCCCCTATGTTGAAGAGGATGAGGCGAATCCAGTCAACATGTACGGCAAATCCAAGCTTGCAGGAGAGCGAGCTGTGCGCGCTACCGGATGCAAACACCTGATATTGCGTGCAAGTTGGATCTACAGTGCGCATGGCACAAACTTTGTCCTGTCCATGCTGCGACTTGCCAGACAACGCAAGGAGATCGCGGTCGTGGATGACCAAATCGGGTCGCCTTCGTCGGCGCATGAACTTGCGAAGTCCACAGCAGAGTTGCTGGGCCGTTTCAGGGATAGCGACGAACAAACCGGCGTATTTCACCTGTCGGCCAGCGGCTATGCTTCGCGCTTTGCGTTCGCAAGAGAAATCGTCGATGCTGCAAGGAGATGCTCCGGCGATCTGCCCGGATGGGCCGCCGTGACTGCAACTACCACCGAAAACTACCCGCTACCCGCAGCGCGGCCGCTCAATGCTTCGATGAGCAAAGAGAAAATTAAGCGGGTATTCGGCGTCGAAATGCCGTCGTGGGAAGATCAGCTCCATGCCAATCTGAAAGCATGTATTGCGGCGAGCGTTGAATAGCGGCGGCGCTCGCAAAATCCACCGCGCGAAAGTCACCATGCGCACACCATCCCTGCGACGGTCAAACCGAAGTGGAAAAACTTTTCATGCCTCGCAATTGCATAACATGGGGCTTCGAGCCGAGGAAAAATAGTCGATTAAGGTATACTTTTAAAGATTTTGCGCGGGATATCCTGCCAGGACGGGCATGCACGAACAACTAGTACGGAAGCTGAAGGACAAAACGGCCATAGTGGCAATTATCGGCATGGGCTATGTCGGCCTCCCCTTGATGCTGCGATTTAACGAAGTCGGATACAGGGTAATCGGGATCGATACAGATGCTTACAAGGTGGATCAGGGTTCACTCAGCCTGGAAGCGGCGATACGTGCTATAAAAGCGGGGGCCGGTGTGGTCCGCGATGACCCAGCCGATCCGTTAAGCCGTCGCGCAATCGCTTCATTGTCGAACCCGATACAACGTGCCGGGTGGCCGTCCAAATCGGCATAATCGCACAGCTTTGCTGCTTCCATTGGCAAACCATCGCAAAATCTTTGCGCATAAAGTCGCCCCAAACGCCCATCCAGCGTCACCAGCACTTCGCCCTTGGTGTCAAATGCCAGTGCCTCCAGAACGGTTACGCCGATCGCCGGTATCGCCAATGCCAGCGCCAGACCCCGCGCCGCAGCCACCGAAATCCTGATCCCGGTAAAATTTCCCGGTCCGATACCAACACCTATCGCGCTGATTTGCGGCCAGGAAACGCCGCCTTTCGCCAACACGTCCTCCAGCATCGGCACCAGCCTGTCGGCTTGCCCGACCGCCATTTCCTCCACCCTTTGCACCAAGATCTGCGGTCCCAAAAGCAAACCGGCCACGCAATGCGCGGCCGATGTGTCAAACGCCAGGATCAGTTTTTCAGTGTTTTCACGCATTTCCGAGTCGCAAAACCGGTTCCCACTTTTGCTTGAAATGCTTTACGCAGCAACCGGACGAACCTCGGTCACTTCAGGAATGTAATGCCGCAGCAAGTTCTCGATCCCCATTTTCAGCGTCATGGTCGAGGACGGACATCCCGCACAAGCACCCTGCATGTGCAGGTAAACCACCCCTCGATCAAACCCGTGGAACGTAATGTCGCCGCCATCCTGCGCCACGGCAGGACGCACCCGCGTATCCAGCAATTCCTTGATTTGCGTCACAATCGCCGCATCCGGCCCGTCATGCGCCGCATGGCCTACCGCGCCGCTGTCGCCTTCCAGTACTGGCAGACCCGACTGGAAATGCTCCATGATCGAACCCAAAATACCCGGCTTGATATGGTCCCACATCACACCGTCGTCCTTGGTCACAGTCACAAAATCGGGGCCAAAAAACACCCCCGTCACCCCATCC
>JANLST010000301.1:0-2951 GCA_031362505.1 Sphingomonadales bacterium | reverse complement strand
TGCGCCGCCGCGCGGGTTTGGAGCGGATTGCCTACCGATCAACAGTCGCTGGATCGCCTGTGTCAGTGCGTTGAGTTTGACCGGCTTGTTGAGCTGAACGCAATCGTCGCGCTTGATATTACGCAGTGTGTCGGTCGAAATATCGCCAGTCAATATGATCACCGGAAGCTGGCGTTCAAGTTTTGCGCGCAGCTTTTCGACGAGTTCCAGTCCGTTCATCCCGCCAGGAAGATTGAAATCTGACAAGATGAGGTCGGGCTGAATTTGTCTGACCCGCACCTGTTCCAACGCGGCGCGACCATCGGAAACGGTGGTGACGTCATGGCCCTCTTCGTTCAGGATAACATCAAGGAGTTCGCGCACTTCTGGATCATCCTCTATCACAAGGATATTGCCAGTCAGCGGTACATCGGCGATCATCCCATCGTGAGGCCGTTGCAGTTCAAACGGCGCGGCAGCATCCGACACCCGCAATGCGATTTCTACGGAGAAGACCGACCCACGACCAATTTGTGACCGAACAATGACCGGGTGACCCAGCAAAATGCCGAGTCGCTTGACGATGGAGAGGCCAAGACCGAGCCCCCGGCCGCGTTCACGCGCGGCGTTGTCGAGTTGATGATATTCATCAAACACCGCATCAAGTTCGCCTTGTGCGATGCCGACGCCGGTATCCCATACTTCGATGCTGAGCTTGCCCGCGCGACGGCGGCACCCGATCAGCACCTTGCCGCGCTTGGTATATTTGAGCGCGTTTGAGATCAGGTTGCGGATCATCTGTTCGAGCAAGCGGGGATCGCTGGAGATCGAAAGACTACACGGCACCGCGTGCAAGGCCAGTTTTTGCGACTCGGCTTGATAGGTGAATTCACCCCGCAATCGTTCGAGTAAATCGTTGATCGGGAAAGTGACCAAGTCCGGCGTTACGTTGCCTGCTTCAATCTGGTTGATATCAAGCAAGGTATTGAGCATCCCTGTCATCGCGCCCAAAGTCTCATCCAATCGCGCGACCAGTTTTTGTGCCTTTTCACCTTCAACACTTTTGGCGAGTAACCCTTGAACCAGGGCCAAAGTCTGGAGCGGTTGGCGCAGATCATGGCTCGCCACCGCAAGAAAGCGGGATTTCGCGATGGTTGCCTGTTCGGCGATTTGCTTGGCCTCCATCACGATTTTGGCCGCCTGCTTGCGGACTGTAATGTCGGTAAAGGTGATGACGACACCCTCCACATCATCATGATCGGCGCGGTAAGGCATGATCCGGCGCGTGAACCATGTGCCGTTATCGGTTTCAATATCACGGTCAATTGGTTCAAGATTCTGGAGGACGGCGCGGGCATCGCCTGATAATTGGCGATCTGCAGAGAGCGAGCTGAGATCGGCCAACGGCCGTCCGACATCGCTGAGGCGCACGTTGAACAAGGCTTTGGTCGCGGGCGTAAAAAAACGAATGTTGAGGGCCGGATCAAGGAACACCGTCGCAACATCGGTGCTGTAGAGAACATTCTGCAAATCGTTCGATGTGATCCGTTGCCGGTCGAGCGTTTCCTGGAGCTGGCTGTTGAGCGCAGTCAGTTCTTCATTCAAGGATTGCAATTCCTCCTTCGAGGTGAGCAGTTCCTCATTGGTCGATTGAAATTCCTCGTTGACCGACAGCGCCTCTTCATTGATCGCGCGTTGCTCTTCGCCCGAAATCTCAAGGCTATGAATTGCGCCTTGCAACTCAGTTTTCACGGCGTCGAGCTCAAGCTCAAGCTCGGCGATGCGTGGCGCATCCCGCGCTGTGGTCGGTTGACCCTGCCGTGCCGCACGCGATGCCATTTCGACGAAGCAAACCAGCAACAAATCCTCACCGTTATGAACAACGGGCATCACATCAATCGAGAAAGGAACGGGCTTGCCATCTTGGCTGATCTCGCCGCCTATTGTCACGCAGCGTTCGTTTGCCTTGATCGCATGTTGGATCGCTGCCCGTAGCTTGGTGCGCAGCCCTTGCGGTGCCATCGCCAGCACATCATGGGTAGGATGACCGGGGGCAACGCGCAGATAGCGTTCGGTTGGCCCAAGCGAATACAGGCAATCATGCTTATGATTGATCAGTACCGCCGCCGGAGCATGGCTTTCCAGCACAAGCCGTTGGCAGAGTTCAGCGAGCGCTGCCTGATGGGACGGCGGCTGTCCCTGCACGGTCTGCGCGGGAATACGCACGGCATCGCCTGCCAACGCTGAAATTCCAATGTCTCCCGAACGACCGCGGCCAATGTGCCGGTAAAGCCGCTCAGGTTTTGAAATCACCGAAAAACGTCCGTCAACGGTGCCAACGGTTTCGGCATTGCCGAGCAGGAGGGTTCCTCCGTCACGCAGCGCAAAATGAAACAGCGAGATCACCTTCGCTTGCGCCTCGGTGCCAAGATAGATCAGCAAATTACGACAGGAAATCAGGTCCAGCCGGGAAAATGGCGGGTCGCTGAGGACATCCTGAACCGTAAAGACTACAGCGGTACGCAGTTCTGGGGACACACGGTAGCCGCGTTCGTCCTTGGTAAAAAAGCGGGCAAGCCGCGCGGCCGAAACTTCGGCCTTGATGGTTTCGGCGTAGAGTCCGTCGCGCGCTGTCGCGACGGCGTCAGCATCAACATCGGATGCAAATACTTGCAAAGTGATATTGGCGTTGCCCGCCGAAATCGCTTCGCGAAACAGCATCGTGAGCGAATAGGCTTCCTCACCTGTGCTGCATCCCGCGATCCATATCCGCAGCGGCATGTCAGAGGCTTGCTTGCGAATGAGATCGGGGATGATTTTTTCTGCGAGCCGATCAAAAACCTTGGGATCGCGGAAAAAGCTGGTGACGTTGATCAGCAAATCCTGGGCGAGCAGATCAATCTCGGTCGCGCTGCCTTCGAGCATCGTGAGATACCGCCCCATATCGTTGCGCTTGATCGACGCCAGCGCCA
>JANLST010000268.1:0-1906 GCA_031362505.1 Sphingomonadales bacterium | reverse complement strand
GTTCACATTGATGCCCTTGCGCGCCCATTCCCGCGCCAGAACTTTTCCCATCTGGAGCACGGCGGCCTTTGATGCGCTGTACAACGCCAGCCCAGGCTCCACCGCTTGGGCTGTTATGGACGAGATGATGACGATCCGGCCGTGTTCGCGCGTTTGTGATCCTGCGGCCATCATGCGTTTGGCGGCCTCCTGCACGGTCAGGAAGACCCCCTTCAGATTGACCGCCATCAGTGCATCGAACTCATCGCCCGAATGTTCGAGAAACGGCGAATCAAGGCTCATTCCGGCATTGGCAATAACGCTGTCCACTGGTCCAAATGCGGATTCGGCGGCATCGAACGCTGCGACGGTGGACGCTTGATCGGACACGTCCATCTTGACCGCAATCGCCTCACCGCCTTTGGCTTTGATCTCCGTCACCAAAACATCGAGCCGGTCGGTACGCCGCGCGCCAAGGACAACCCTCGCTCCCGCTGCTGCCGCGACCCCTGCAAAATTGGCACCAATTCCAGACGACGCGCCCGTTATGAGTAACGTGCGCCCTGTTAAGCTGATTTCCATCACGATCCCTTTTTAGGGCAATTGCCCATTCATATATTTGTCCATCGTCTGATGGAAATGGCGCACCCTGCCGTCCTGATAGGCTCCCAATTCGATCACGCCATTGGCCGATGCCTTCAGCCCCGACTGAACAAATGGCAGGTTGGACATATCCTGATCAAAGACGTCGGCGAGGCCCTGACCCATCAGATGCGCTGCCGAAGAGAATGGCTGATCGTCAGGAATCATATGCATTTCAACTGATTTGGGAGTGTCCTGCCCAACAGGAGTACGCATCAGGATGCGAACCTCCATCAGGCAATGATCAACATCCTTCCACGGTCTCCAGCGATAGACAATTTGCGGCATGTACCCGCCCCAGGGAGAGAAATTGGGGAAGACGTTGTAGGTAAAATTATCGAGGACTTCCGCATCGGAAACGCCTGAATAGTCGCGCCCGTCCAACTCGGAAAAATTCGTCCGGTTGGCCTCGGCAAGGATCTTGCGGGCAAAAAACGGATCATCCTCGGAGAGACCAAAATCGTTGGTTCCCGCCTTGAACCGGCGCGCCGATTCAGCATTATCCTCGCTGCCCCCGGCAAATTCGTTCATCTTTTCAAGGATGTAGTTTTGGTCCTTGCCTTTGATATGGGGTGACAACACGCCGGAAGGCGTAATCGCCCTGTTCACGAAATCGCCGTACAAATCGTAGCGCGTGTTTGCATCGCCCAGGAATGGCAGCAGTTGCGGATGCGTCGTGACGCTGTGCCAGGCTTCCAGAAATGCCTCGGAGACAACCTTCCAATTTGCAGGGATGACGCGACCGACCCAGATGGCGGTGTAACATTCGTCGAGTTTCCAAACCTTGTATGGCTCGACTGCCGGCCCGGCCCATTCCTCAAAATCGGGAATATCGTTGTTTTCGGTTACCATGACGAAACCTTGCCAGCGATTCACGCGCAGTTCCGGCAGGGACATGTCCTTGCCCTCCAGATGCTTGAAATCCCAGGCGCACGGCATCTCTTTCAGGCTTCCATCGTTGTTCCAGGTAAAGCCGTGGAAAGGGCATCGCAGGTTGATTGCAGGACCGGATCGGTCACGCAGCTTGCGACCGCGGTGAAGGCAGACGTTGTGAAAGGCGCGGATGGCACCGTCATTCTGCCGGACGAGAAGATAGCTGCTATCATTGATTTCATAGACAACCGTATCGCCGGAGTTGGGCATTTCCTCCTCGCGCGCGGCAAACTGCCAGACGTTCGGCCACATCAAACTGTCCTCAAGGCGCTTGAAGTCAGGCGAAATATAGCGATCCACCGTTACGGGATCATTGCTCAGATCCACGGTCGATTCCATCATCAGATAGTCC
>JANLST010000263.1:0-4072 GCA_031362505.1 Sphingomonadales bacterium | reverse complement strand
GTTCCTGCGCGGTGCCGGGGAGGAAGCCGGGGACATCGACGAAGGTCAGGATCGGAATGTTGAAGGCATCGCAGAACCGTACGAACCGCGCGGCCTTCTTGGAGGAATTGATATCGAGGCAGCCCGCCAAGACCATCGGCTGGTTCGCGACGACACCCACCGACCGGCCCTCGATCCGCCCAAAGCCGACGAGGATATTGCCCGCATGGGTCGGCTGGATCTCAAAGAAATCACCCTCGTCCATCGTCTTGCGGATGACTTCGTGCATGTCATAGGGCTGGTTGGCATTGGCAGGGATCAACGTGTCGAGACTGTCTTCGATCCGATCCCAGGCGTCAGCCGTCGGCCGTTCCGGCACCGGCATCCGGTTGTTTTCCGGCAGGAAATCGAAGAAGTCGCGCGCCGCAAGCAGCGCTTCGATATCATTTTCGAACGCTACATCCGCCACGCCCGACTTGGTCGTGTGCGTAATCGCGCCGCCAAGCTCTTCCTGCGTCACCACTTCGTTGGTCACGGTCTTCACCACGTCCGGTCCCGTGACGAACATGTAGGACGAGTCCTTCACCATGAAGATGAAGTCCGTCATCGCGGGCGAATAGACCGCCCCGCCGGCGCAGGGACCCATAATCAAGCTGATCTGAGGAATGACGCCCGAGGCGAGCACGTTGCGCTGGAATACCTCAGCATAGCCGCCGAGCGAGGCCACACCCTCCTGAATCCGCGCGCCGCCGCTGTCATTCAGCCCGATGACGGGCGCTCCGACCTTCATCGCATTGTCCATCACCTTGCAGATTTTCTGCGCATGACGTTCGGACAGCGACCCGCCGAATACGGTGAAATCCTGCGAGAAAACGAAGACCAACCGCCCATTGATCGTGCCCGATCCGGTGACGACGCCGTCACCCATGATCTTGGTGTCCTCCATCCCGAAATCGGTGCAATTATGCTCGACATACATATCGAGTTCCTCGAACGACCCTTCGTCGAGCAGGATGTCAAGCCGCTCGCGCGCGGTCAGTCGCCCTTTGGCGTGCTGCGCATCGATCCGCTTCTGCCCGCCACCCATCCGCGCGGCTGTGCGCCGTTTTTCGAGTTCTGCAATGTTGGACGACATGCACTTTCCCTATCGTGAAAGGACGCGTTTCTGGGCGCGTGAAGGGCAAAAAGCAAATGTGAATTTGCGAAGTTGCAAAGTTAATATTTGCAAAATAAGATAGTAACATGACGAAACGCCGCATCTTCGCCGGAGAACGCCTCAAATCGCTTCGCGACAGTCGCGGGTTGAAACAGGCTGAAATGGCCGCGCGGCTCGGCATCAGCGTGTCCTATCTCTCGCAGCTAGAGCATGACGATCGCCCCCTCACGCCGACTCTTTTGGAAGCACTGGCGCGGGATTTCCCGCTCGATTGGGATGCGTTTGAGGAGGACAGCGCCACGCGCCGGTTCGCAGCCCTTCGCGAAGCCGCGGCCGATCCGCTCTTTACCTCCAACCTTTCCGCCGAACAACTGACGCGCATTGCCGAACAGCAACCGGCACTGGCCGATCAGTTCATCCAGCTTCACGCCGCCTATCGGCGTGCGGGCGAACGCGTCCAGATCGTCGATGAGGCGATGTCGAGCGATAATGTCGGCGGTAGCCGCCTGCCCTGGGAGGAGGTTCGCGATTGGTTTCATGACGCTGGCAATTATGTCGACCAACTCGATCGCGCTGCAGAAGCACTTGCCGCGCGGTTGAAGGGAACGATGCCGAACACAGAGGCGCTCGAACTCTATCTCCGCCATGATCTTGGCGTATCGCTGAATTACCAGACAGCGTCGGGACTGCGCGATTTCGATGCAACAATGGGGCATCTGATCATCGACCAGGGCCAACCGCCTGAAAGCCGGCGATTTCAGCTTGCGCACCAATTGACCGCGATAGCACTGCGCGAGGAGATCTCGACCGTGGTCGAAGGCGCGAAACTGCGTACGGCGGCTGCTCGACAGCTCCTGTTCGTCGGCCTTGCCAACTATGCCGCTGGCGCACTCCTCATGCCCTATGCGCGCTTCCGCGAGGCGTCGCGGAGTATGCGGCACGATATTGACCGCCTGCGGCAGAGTTTCGGGGTCAGTTTCGAACAGGCCTGCCACCGGCTTTCCACGCTCCAGCGGCCCGGCGCGCGCGGTGTGCCGTTCTTCTTCTGTCGCGTCGACATGGCCGGCAACATCACCAAACGCCATTCGGCGACGCGGTTGCAATTTGCCCGGTTCGGCGGCGCCTGCCCGTTGTGGATCGTGCACGAAGCGGTTGCCATTCCGGATCGCATCCTTGTCCAACTCGCCGAAACGCCCGATGGCATCCGATATGTCTCGATGGCCAAAGGGCTGGTAAAACCTTCCGGCAGCTATGAGCGCTCACCGCGGCGCTATGCCGTTGCGCTGGGTTGCGAAGCTGAACATGCACACGAATTCATCTACGCCGATGGGCTGGATCTTGCGTCCGATCGCACTGCGACAAAAATCGGCATTTCCTGCCGTTTGTGCCCGCGCCCTGATTGCGACCAGCGGGCCTTTCCGCCTTCGGATCGTGAGATCATCGTCGATCCTGATCGCCGCGATATCGTGCCTTATCGTATCGGTTAGACCTTCACGAGACCCAGATCGATCAGGCTGTTTGCACAGTCGATGATGGACTCTTCTTCGGGCCGAGTTTTCCAGCCAAGCACCTTGAGTGCGTGGCTTGCATCCATGTTGCGCGTCTTGCCCAATTCGCCCGTGACCTGTTTCACCGCGGGATCGAAGAGCGCAAAAAAGCGAACCAGAAATGCCGGTAATCCGCGCGTCGGCACCTTTTTGGCTCGGACGCCCATTCTTGCCTTCAATACTCGCGCAACGTCTATCATTTTGAAAAAGCGCCCGGATGCAATGAAGCGCTCACCCTTCATATCAGGTGCCGATAGCGCCTTGACATGCAAATCCGCGACGTCGCGAACATCGACGATCCCAAATCCGATATCCGGGCAACCCGGCATTGCCCCTTCCAGCAACTTCTTGACCAGTTCGATAGATGTGGACATGTCGCTGCCCCAAACCGGACCAATGACTGCGGTTGGGTTGATTGCACAAAATTCCATGTCTTCGCCCTCTGCAGAAACCCAGTCACGCGCGGCGCGTTCGGCAATGGTCTTTGATCGGATATAGGGGTAAGCATCGGGGCTCGTCGGATCGGTCCAATCGGCCTCCGTAAAGGTGCGGATCTTCTCGGGATGACCGTAAGCAATAGCGGCCGCAGAAGACGTCATGACGAAGCGCTTGATCCTGGCAGCCTTCGCAGCACGCAGCACCCGTAAAGCACCATCGCGCGCCGGAATGATGAGTTCATCCTCATGCTTGGGCAAAGCGGCGGGAAATGGTGATGCAACATGGGCCACATGGCTACACCCCGACATGGCCTCCGGCCAACCTTCGTCAGAACCCAAATCAGCTGCATAGAACTTCACTTTGCCATCATCGACTGCAAGCGACTTCCGAACATCCGCTTCCTTCGCAAGGCTGCGGATGGTCGTGTGAACAATCCAGCCCTCTGCAACGAGTTGTCGAATGATGTATCCTGCAATGTAGCCGCTGCCGCCGGTTACCAAGACTGTGCCTGTCATTCTGCCGCTCCTTCTATTTTCTTCAGGCTAGTAGCAAATCAAAACGTATTCAATCGCCAATCGGGGCTTGCCCTCGCCTGCCCCATCGCCAATAGAAAGCGTATCGATATGGAGTTTAGGATGGACGGACAGGACCTTTTCCCGGTTCCAGCCGAATGGGCAAAAAATGCGCGAATCAACGCCGCGAAATATGACCAGCTCTATGGCCGGGCACTCGGCGATCCTGGCTCCTTCTGGCTTGAGCAGGCAAAACGTCTGCAATGGATCAAACGTCCTGAAATCGCCGGAGACTGGTCTTTTGACGCCACCACGTTCCATATCCAGTGGTTCTCTGACGGCAAGATCAATGCGTCCGCAAACTGCATAGACCGGCATCTGCCGACGCGCGGAGAGCAGACGGCGATCATCTGGGAACCCGACGATCCCAATGACGAACC
>JANLST010000116.1:0-1611 GCA_031362505.1 Sphingomonadales bacterium | reverse complement strand
TGGCGGACACAGGCGGGTTGGAATCCGATCGAACTACAGGAATAGTTCGGCCGCTGCGTCGAGGATTGCATCGCTATCGAGCCGGTGCAATCGATAGGTGTCCGGCAAGTCTCCGGTCTGTCCGAATATTTCTGTGCCGAGAGGAGAAAGCCGCATGCCTTTGACGCTGCCGATCCATGACAAGGCCGCTGGCGATCCGTCTATGATCGTGATCAAACCCGCGTTTGCGCCCAGTGGGGACAAGAGCTTTTCGATATGGCTGGGTTCGACGGATTTGTTTTTCCAGCGGGCGGATCTTTGCGCCATCCAGCCGCGATGCAACAAGTCCGGCGACGTGACGGCCAGCAACCCGATGCCCGGAAGATCGTCGACGAGCATCTCCCAGGCCTTGAGCGCTTCGGGCGCAATCGCACCGCAATAGATCAATGCGGCCTTCGCGCCCATTGCGGGCGGCCTTATCCAGTATCCGCCATTGACTGCATCATCCTGCCAGGCCGTGTCTTGACGGATCGGTTGCGGAAGGACCCGTGTAGTCAGGCGCAGATAAACCGAACCACCGTCATCTGCATCAATATGTGCAAATGCCCAACGCATGATAATCGCAAGCTCGTCTGCATATGCGGGTTCGAAATAGGTCAGTCCGGGCTGACCCATGGCGATCAGGGGTGGATTGATCGATTGGTGCGCACCGCCTTCGGGCCCAAGCGTAACCCCCGACGGTGTGCCGACCAGCAGAAACCGGGCGTCCTGATAACAGGCATAGTTCAGGGCATCGAGGCCACGGGCGACGAATGGATCGTAGACCGTGCCAATTGGCATCAGCTTTGTTCCAAACAACGGACCTGACAGCCCCAATGCCGCGAGCAACAGGAACAGGTTATTCTCGGCAATACCTAGTTCGATATGCTGTCCAGCATTGCTCCCGGCCCATCGCTGGGCCGAAGGAATTTTGGCGGCATGAAAGACATCTTTGAGTTCACCGCGCCGGAACAGGCCACGTTGATTGACGAAGGCACCCAGATTGGTTGAAACGGTTACGTCGGGCGATGTCGTCACAATGCGGTCTGCCAAAGGATGACCGGATTTGGACAGTTCAAGCAGGATGCGCCCAAAGGCCGCCTGGGTTGATTGTTCTGAGTCTTCAGGAATGTATAGCTGCTCAGGTATCGGCAGTGGAGCGATCGGGGCAGGCGTTCGCGTTTTCGCGAGCGCCGATCCTTCAACAAAGTCCTGGGCGGCCTTGGCGGCATTGTTGCCAAGGCCACCAAAGGGTGACCATTCGTCCCCCGGCGCAATATTGAGCTTGGCGCGTAACGCATCGATCTGGGTTGGATTCATCAGTCCGGCATGATTGTCCTTGTGTCCCGCAAAGGGCAGGCCAAAGCCTTTCACGGTATAGGCAATAAAGAGTGTTGGTTTGTCGTCATCGGCTTCCGCAAAGGCTTCGAGAAGAGTCTCGATGCAATGCCCGCCGAGGTTTGTCATCAAACTAGCAAGGTCATCATCGGCAAAGCTGGCGATCAGTTCTGCGGTATCGGGCAGACTTCCTAGGTCGGCGGCGAGGCGTTCCCGCCAGGCCGCTCCACCTTGATAGGTCAGCGCGGCGAATTC
>JANLST010000049.1:0-8745 GCA_031362505.1 Sphingomonadales bacterium | reverse complement strand
GATATGGCTGACATGATTCGGGAGCTCAGAAATTATGATCCCAAGCCTGGGCTGAAATTCGGAGCGAGCCAGATTGAAGCCGTAACGCCCGACATCTTTGTAGCCCGCAATGCCAAGGGATGGTCCGTCGAGATCAACAGCGCGACATTGCCGCGCCTGCTGATCAACCGAAGCTACTATGTCGAGATTGCCAGCGGCCCTCAAGACAAGGCCTCGCGGGCCTGGCTGAGTGATTGCCTCGCGAGCGCCAACTGGCTGGTTCGCGCCCTTGATCAGCGGCAACGCACCATCGTTAAAGTCGCGACGGAGATCGTGAAGCAGCAGCATGCGTTCTTCAACCAAGGCGTTTCGCAACTGCGCCCATTGACGTTGCGCACTGTCGCAGACGCGATCGGGATGCACGAATCAACGGTTAGCCGGGTCACGTCGAACAAGTACCTTTCCTGTGCCCGAGGGGTTTTCGAACTCAAATATTTCTTCACGAGCGGCATCGCGGCGGCCGATGGCGGAGAAGCGGTATCTGCTGAGGCGGTCAAGAGTGTCATCCGCTCGTTGATCAATGCGGAAGACCCGACTGCAATCCTTTCGGACGATACGTTGGTCGACCTGCTCAACGCGAAGGGCTTCGATATTGCACGGCGCACTGTCGCCAAATATCGAGAGGCTTTGGGTATCGGATCTTCGGTCCAACGGCGGCGTCAAAAGGCGATTGAGGCTCGCGCGGCTTGAACGGCTAGATTTGCCAAGAGAAACGGCTAAACAGCCGCCAATGTCCTTCTCATCTTTGCGCGTTCTGCGTGTCGCTCTTTTCCTTTTTGCCAGTGTTGGTCTTGTTGCTCCGTCATGGAGTGCAAAACCGGCCAGCAGGCCGCATGCAAAACGTGCGGCGCCTGCGGCGATTGTCCCAACCGAACGGCCCGCGCCCTGGCTTTACAAGGGCAGCGACATTCCGCCCGATCCGAACTGGCTGTTCGGGACGCTCCCCAATGGCGTACGCTATGCCGTGCGGCGCAGCGGCGTTCCACCCCAGCAGGTGTCGGTTCGTGTCGATATCGAAGCGGGATCGCTCAATGAGCGAGAGGAGGAACGCGGCTTCGCCCATTTCATGGAGCATTTGAGCTTTCGCGGATCACGTTACATCGCGGATGGTGAAGCGATCAAGACATGGCAACGTCTGGGCGCAACCTTTGGCAGCGATACCAATGCCAATACCAGCCAGACGCAAACGGTATACAAGCTGGACCTGCCCAGCGCCACGCGTTCGGGCTTGGACGAAAGCGTCAAGATACTGTCCGGCATGATGATGGCCCCGGAAATCTCGGCCAAGGGGGTTGAAACCGAACGACGGACGGTGCTGGCTGAAGCGCGCGAGCGACTTGGCGCCGGGATGCGGATTGGCGATGCGACGACGGCGCATTTCTTTGCCGGACAACCGCTTGCAAACCGTCCGCCGATCGGCACGACGGAAACTCTCAATGCGGCATCGCCATTGGCGCTTCGGGCCTTCCATGATCGCTGGTATCGCCCCGAACGCGCTGTCGTCGTCATTTCGGGCGATGGCGATCCGGTAGTTTTCGAAGACCTCGTCATCAAGTATTTTTCGGACTGGAAGGGTGTCGGCCCTTCATTGCCCGATCCCGATTTCGGACGGCCTGTCGAAGGCAAGCCGGTTGCCAAGGCGATCACTGAGGCGGGGGCGCCACTGGTCGTCAGCATGGCCTGGTTGCGGCCATGGGTGCAAAAGAACGACACGATTGTCTATAATCAGGGCAGGCTGCTCGACCTAGTTGCCCTCCGCCTCATCAACCGGCGACTGGAAGAGCGAGCCCGGGCAGGCGGCAGCTTCCTGCAAGCGCAGGTTGACCAGGACGATGTTGCTCGTTCTGTCGATGGAACTTTCGTCCAAATCGCTCCGTTGGGAAATGACTGGCAGGCAGCCCTGCGAGACGTTCGCGCCGTTATTGCCGATGCACTGGCGAACCCAAGTTCACCCGCCGATATAGACCGTGAGGCAGGCGAATTCTTTTCCTCGCTTCAAGTCGGCGTCGAAACCCAGCGAGCGGAAGCCGCAGCCAAACAGGCAGACGACCTGATCGAGGCCGTCAATATTCGCGAAACTGTGGCGACGGCGCAAGTCGCGCTGGATGTGTTCGGCGGGATCAAGGACGGGATCACGCCCGAAAAGATTCTGATATCAACCCGCAAGCTTTTCACCGGGACAGGGCCGCGTGCGTTGCTCACGAGCCCCGTGCCACTCGAGAATGCAGAAGCCGATCTTGAAAAAGCGATAATGACGCCCGTGACGGCGCTCGCTTCCGTGAGCGCAAGTGCGCAAGTCAGTTTTGACCAGTTGCCCAGCCCCGGCAAGCCGGGCAAGATCAAGAAACGTGTTCCGCTTCCTGTGCCGCAAATAGACGTCGAACAAGTCACCTTTGAAAACGGTGTGACGCTGATCGTTTCGCCAAACCCGTCCGAGCAGGGAAAAGTCTATGTCAATGTCCGCTTTGGCGACGGGATGAAAGCGCTTCCCTCCAAGCGCCAAACACCGGCATGGGCGGGGCCTGCGGCACTGGTTGCAGGGGGCATCGGTCCGTTCGATCAGAATGCGCTTGATCGTTTGACCAGTGGCCGCAAGATCAACATGGCGTTCGACATTTCTGACGATGCCTTCCAGTTTCGCGCTCAAACCCGTGCCTCTGATCTTTCCGATCAGCTGCGCCTGATGGCCGCGGCGATCAGCTTGCCACGTTGGGATCCGGCACCCGTGTTGCGGGCACGAAACTCCTTCCTCACGGGGTATGACACACTTGATTCATCTCCCGGCTCAGTGCTTGGCCGCGATCTGGGGGGGCTGTTGAGGGGCGGGGATGCGCGCTGGTCGACACCCTCTCGGGCGGACGTCGAAGGCCTGACTCCCCAGGGGTTTCGCGCGTTTTGGGAACCGCTGATCAAAACCGGGCCGATCGAAGTCATGGTATTCGGAGATATGTCGGCCGATGACGCAATTGCAGCAACGGCAGCGAGTTTCGGCGCTCTCAAGAAGCGATCCACAAGGCGGATATCGTTGGAACAAGTTTCTCCAAGGGGCGTCGCGCCGACACCCACGTCATTGGTCCGCACCCACAAGGGACCCAAGGAGCAAGCCGCAGCCATCCTTGCCTGGCCGTTAGGCGGAGGACTTGGGGGTGTTTACGAGTCGCGCAAGCTGGATTTGCTCGCCTCGATCTTCAACGACCGAATGTTCGTCCAACTCCGCGAGGAGGAAGGCGCAAGCTATAGTCCCAATGTCGATTCAAGCTGGCCTCTCGGGCTGGCGAGTGGAGGCAATTTTGTTGTCTCTTCGCAATTGAAGCCTGAAGGGTTTGATCGGTTCTTCGTGATCTCGAAAGGCATTGCTGCTGACCTTGCGGCCAAGCCGGTCACGGCCGACGAACTTGCGCGTGTGATCAATCCTCTCCACGAATCGATCACCCGTGCGTCGAGTGGGAACATGTTCTGGATGGGGCAGTTGATAGGAGTGTCGCGCGATCCCCGCCGGATCACCGCGCTGCAATCGTTGGTGACCGATTTTCTGAAGATCACGCCTGCCGAATTACAGGAGGTCGCGCGCAAATGGCTGGTCCCTGAAAAGGCATTCCAGCTCGAGGTAGGACCCAAATAGATCGGCGCGCCATCAGCGCGCTCGCGTCCAGGATTTTGTGCGGCAGAAAGGTCCGATACAGCCTTTTACTTCCAACGTGCCGTCGCGCATCATTGTAAGATAGGATCGGTAGGATTTACCGGCGCGTGGATCATAGGCCGTTCCTTCCCAGTTTTTCCCGGCATCCTTGAAACCAGTGAGAATTGCCAGACCCTGAATCGGTTGCGTACGTAATGCCGGATTTGGATTGTTGGTATCCTTGGGCGGGCCATTGGGATTGGGTTTGAGGATACGAACGATCCTGCCACACAAGGTTGGCCCGCAAGGTGAAATTTCTACAACGCTGTCTTTCTCGGTCGTCAACCAAAGGCCCGAAACTGACACTGCCGCCTGCGCGGGAAGGCAGGCAGCAAGACTAAACGAGATTGCTACAGGTATCAAACGCAACATGGGAATCCTCTCTTGGCTTACACTCGTGTAAGTGCAATGATTGCGGGATGAAGCCAATCCCTTTTCTTATCGCTGCGAGTCTACTCGCCATTACAAACCCCGCTTTTGCCGACATCCTTCGGGTCGACGCAGGCGCCGATGCGCAGTCGCGCCTGCAGGCGGCATTGATCGACGCCAAGCCCGGCGACACGGTTGAAATTGGTGCCGGACGTTTTGAGCTAACGGATGGCCTTTCGCTTGATGTTGACCGGGTAACTGTGCGCGGTGCCGGACCCGGTGCGACGATCCTGAGTTTCAAGGCGCAGAAGGGCGCGGGCGAAGGCCTGCTCATAACGGCTGACGATGTAGTGTTGCGCGGATTTGCAGTTGAAGATTCGCGCGGCGACGGGATCAAATCCAAGGCTGCCAACCGTATCGTCTATTACGATTTGCGGGTGGAATGGACGGGTGGACCCAAGGCCAGCAACGGCGCCTATGGGGTCTATCCCGTTGAATCCACAGACGTCCTCATCGACAAAGTCACGGTAAGAGGAGCGTCCGACGCTGGTATCTATGTTGGCCAATCGAAGAACATCGTGGTCCGCAATTCGATCGCCATGTTCAATGTCGCGGGGATCGAGATCGAGAATTGCTACGGCGCCGATGTCTACCAGAACATCGCCATGCACAACGCTGGCGGGATATTGGTCTTCGACCTGCCCAACCTGCCCCAAAAAGGCGGGCATGCTGTGCGGATTTTTTCCAACCGCACAGAGAAAAACGACACGCCCAATTTTGCGCCCAAGGGCAATATCGTCGCAGGCGTGCCGAACGGAACCGGCGTGATCATCATGGCCAATCGCGATGTCGAGGTGTTCAACAATGTTATTGGCGAGAATGGCAGCACGAATATCTTCGTCGTAGGCTATCGCAACAGTTTTACCGATGCCGGTTACAACCCCCTCCCCTCAAACGTATCCATCCATGGCAATATGCACGGTCGCGCAGGATATGCGCCCGGCCCACAATTTGAAGGCGGTGCCCAGATGGTCGCTGCCATGGGCAGCGTTCCACCGATCGTCTGGGACGGGACGGGCAACAATATCCGCGTGACGGATAAGGTACCAACCCTTTCGCTCGGCCTTTCGGACCCAAAGGATCGCGCGACGTCGGCCAATCCCAAGATTGTCGACCTTGGAACCGGTCCTGAACCTGCGTCGTTGCAAGCCATTGCCTTGCCATCGTCAATGGAGGCAGCAATCCGGTGAAACGCGCACTTGCGGCAATGGCCGCATGGGTCTTGCTCGTCAGCGCAAGTTTACCGCCCCAGGTTGATGACGCGCTGATCTTGGGCGATACCCTGCCGTCCAGCCTGAAGGCATTCAATCTTTTGTCAGGTCCCTATGGACGCATACCCAATGGTGGCGTGACATCATACCGGCTGAATACGCCGCTTTTTTCGGATTATGCGGAAAAGTTCCGGTTCTTTTATGTGCCAAAGGGCAAGACGATTGCATGGCGTGATGATGATGTGCTCGATTTTCCTGTCGGCAGCGTTCTTGTAAAGAGTTTTGGCTATCCAGCGGACATGCGCAAGCCCGACGATTATGTGCGCATCCTTGAAACCAGGCTGCTTGTTCGTCGGGAAACGGGCTGGATCGCACTGCCCTATGTCTGGAATGCCGACGGCTCCGACGCGATTCTGAAACGTGCTGGCTTGAGGGTTGACGTGAGCTGGACTCATCTGGACGGGAAACCGCGCACGATCAGCTATGCCGTGCCCAACGTGAACCAGTGCAAAGGGTGTCATGACAATGGTGCAAACGGACTAGGATTGATTGGACCCAAAGCCCGAAACCTGAACCGGGATGGCCAATTGCAGGCGCTTTACAGTGCGGGGAAGCTCGATCGACTGCCAGCCAACGTGCCCCGCTTGCCGGTGTGGAACGATCCCGCGACAGGCAGTGTAGAAATGCGCGCGCGGGCCTATCTCGATGTCAATTGTGGGCATTGCCACAACCGGAGTGGTCCGGCGAATACCTCTGGGCTCTGGCTGAATTTGGAGCAGGCGCCCGATCCCAATCTCGGCATTGGCAAACGCCCTACAGCCGCTGGCCGGGGCTCGGGCAATGACGATTTTGCGATCGATCCCGGCCATCCCGAACGTTCGATCATGATATACCGCATGCAAAGCCTCGATCCCGGCATAGCGATGCCTGAACTGGGCCGCGCCAGCGTGCATGAAGAGGGCGTCGCCCTGCTCAGCCAATGGATCGCAGCCATGCCGATGAAGGATGCGGTGCATCCGTGAAGCTGGTATTTGTCTATAATGCAGAGGCGGGGCTTGTGCACGGCTTCATGGACTCGATCCACAAGATCGTCTCTCCCTCTACTTATGCATGCGACTTGTGCGCCATCACCTATGGGCTGACGGCCATGAACCCCAAATGGCGGACTTGGTTGAGTGAGCTCGACGTCCCGACGGAATTTTTTCATCGGACTGACTTCAGGAAAGCCTGGCCCGATGCGCGCATCGCGCTCCCCGCTATCCTGTTGGAAGGCGGGCACAGCCTGACCCCCGTAATTGACGCAGATTCCTTTGCTGACATCAAAGATGTTGACCGGTTGATTTCAGTGTTGGAGGACAGGTTGGCAAAGGTGAAACATGACCATCCGGCTTTATGACTATTGGCGCTCTTCGGCCTGCTATCGCGTCCGCATCGCGCTCAATCTGAAAGGTCTCGCCTATGCGGCGATTGATACCAGTCTGATCGAGGGCGTCCACCGGACGCCTGCCTATCTCGCCAAGAACCCTCAGGGTTTTGTACCGATGCTCGAAGTTGGCGACGTGCGATTGACGCAGAGTCTGGCGATTATTGACTGGCTTGATGCAACCCAAGGCGGGGCCCGCCTTATTCCGGAAGATCCGGCCGCGCGCGCGCAAGCCATGGCGATGGCCTATGTCATTGCGGCTGACGTCCACCCGGTCAACAATTTGCGCATCCTGAAGTATCTCGAACAGGAACTGGGCATTGAGCAGTCCGCGCGCGATGACTGGTATCGCCACTGGATCACAGAAGGGTTCCGCGCGCTTGAAGCCATGGCTGATCCGGCCAGGGCGTTTTTGGGGGGTGATGCGCCGAACATTGCCGATGTCTGCCTTGTGCCGCAAATATCAAATGCAAACCGCTTCAACACGCCTCTGGATGCATTTCCGAACCTCGTTCGGATCGATGCGGCCTGCAACGCGCTCGATGCATTCAAGGCCGCGCATCCCAGCGCAGTCAAACCCTGAGGAGAGAGAAAATGGAAGGCGGATGCTATTGCGGCGAAGTGCGCTACAAGGCCGATGGCCCGGTCCTGATGAAGGCAGAGTGCTTTTGTCGGGAGTGCCAATATATCACGGGCGGAGGGTCTTTGCTCGTGATGGCTGTTCCGGTCGAAGGCTTCGCCCTGACCAAAGGTGCGGTCAAGGGCTTTACCAGGTCTGATATCGAAGGCGCGGTAACGCGCGAGTTCTGCCCGAATTGCGGCACCCATCTGTTCACCCGCGCGCCAGCCTTCAAGGCAGGAGTTATTGTCAAGGTCGGCTCGCTTGATGACCAATCGCAGTTCGATGGACCCGACACCGCAAATTTTGCCTGTGATGCGCAGCCCTATCACCGGTTGCCGACAGATATCCCCGTGTTTCAGAAATGGGGACGATGACGATCTCAAAGTTTCTTGGTGTCCTGTTTGTAACCTCCAGTGCGTTTCCCTCGATCGCCGAGGCCCAGTCGGGCGATATCATTGTCACCGGCCGGGCCCTTCCCGACGCTAAGGGCGATGCAGCCTATGATATTGTGATGATTGATCGGGAGCGGATTGCTGGGACCGCTTCCAACCGAGTCGAAGATGCGTTGCGCGATGTCGCGGGACTCCAACAGTTCCGTCGGACGGATTCGCGTTCGGCCAATGCCACGAGCCAGGGCGCGACGCTCCGCGGCTTGGGCGGCAATGCCTCATCGCGCGCTTTGCTGGTGCTTGACGGCGTGCCCCAAAGCGATCCCTTTGGCGGTTGGGTGACGTGGCCTGCGTTTCAAACGATCCGGTTGGGGCAAGCGCGGGTCACTCGTGGCGGCGGGTCTGGTGTTTATGGCTCGGGTGCACTTTCGGGAACGATCGAGCTTTCCAGCCTTGGGCCCTCGCAGGCTGACGGGCTGATCGGAGATATCGGCTATGGGAGCCGCAACTCGATCGACGCGAATGTATTGGCAGGCGGGCAATTGGGCGGCGGCTTTGGTTTTGTCACCGCCAGCTATGCCCGTGGGGATGGGTTCATTCCCATTGTCGCTGGTCAGCGCGGTAGCGCGGACATCGCAGCGCCCTATGAACAGGCCAGCGTCGCTTTGCGCGGCGTTGCCCCTTTATCGCAGAATACCGAACTACAGGCCTCGGCGTTGGCCTTTACCGATCATCGCACGCGCGGCACGATTCTTTCAGATAATGGTGGCACGGGAGCCGATGCCAGCCTGCGCCTTGTCCATAGCGGCGCATGGGGTTGGCAGGCGCTGGTCTATGGTCAGGCCCGCAAGTTCCATAGCCGCTTTGTCAGTGTGAATGCTGCCCGCACGACCGTCACCCAGACAGTCGATCAGTTCAATGTGCCGTCGACCGGGATCGGCGCACGCTTCGAA
>JANLST010000028.1:0-19158 GCA_031362505.1 Sphingomonadales bacterium | reverse complement strand
GACATGGGCGCGGCGGGCCTCACCTCCTCGAGCGTTGAGATGGCATCGAAGGGCGGGGTTGGCATCGAGCTCGACATGAACAAGGTGCCCTGCCGCGAGGACGGCATGACGCCGTATGAGATGATGCTTTCCGAATCGCAGGAACGCATGCTCATGGTCCTGAAGCCGGGCCGCGAGGATTTTGCCGAAGCCATCTTCAAAAAATGGGAACTCGATTTCGCGGTGATCGGCCATGTGACCGAAACCGGGCACATGGTGCTGAAATTCAACGGCGAAACGGTGTGCGACATTCCGCTCGGGCCATTGGCGGACGATGCGCCTGCCTATGACCGTCCTTGGGTCAAGACCGTGCCGCCTGCACCGCTGACCGACATTCCCGAATCGACCGACATCGGCGCGGACCTGCTCAAGCTGATGGCCAGTCCGGACATCGCCTCGCGCCGCTGGATCTGGGAGCAATATGACAACAAGGTCGGCGGCGACACGCTGCAGGTTCCCGGTGGAGACGCGACCGTTGTTCGCATCCACGGCACGCAAAAGGCGCTGGCGATCAGCACCGATTGCACCCCGCGCTACTGCTATGCAGACCCCTATGAAGGCGGCAAGCAGGCCATCGCCGAATGCTACCGCAACCTGACCGCCGTCGGCGCGACCCCGCTCGCCACGACCGACTGCATGAATTTCGGCAACCCGCAGCGGCCCGAGATCATGGGGCAGTTCGTCGGCTGCATCGAGGGCATGGCCGAAGCCTGCCTGGCGCTCGACATGCCAATCGTGAGCGGGAATGTGTCGCTCTACAACGAGACGAAGAATGACGACGGAACGGGCAGCGCGATCCTGCCGACGCCTGCGATTGGCGGGATCGGGTTGCTGAAGGACTGGACGAAGGCGGTGGGGATTGGGTTCAAGAAACAACAGTTGCTTGTATTGATTGGTCAAACGGCGGGTCACTTGGGCCAATCTCTTTGGCTGCGGGAGGTGTTGGGACGCGAGGACGGACCGCCGCCGCCAGTAAATCTCGAAATGGAACGCAAGGCTGGTTCATTCGTTCGATCACTTGTGGAGGCTGAGAGCGTCTCAGCCGTCCATGACGTGTCTGACGGCGGCGTCCTGATAGCGGTCGCCGAAATGGCTCTGGCTGCCGATATTGGCGTATCGGTAGACGTTGATTGGAATGGGTCTGAGGGATTGACCCTTGCCGCAAAATTATTTGGTGAGGATCAGGGCCAATATGTTGTGAGCATTGACCGGGAAGACAACGAAACCCTCATTCGGTTGGCGAACCAATCCGGTATCGAAATCAGTTTCATAGGCGATACGGGCGGCGATGATTTTAGCATTGGCGATGCTCCCGGCTATTCGGGCCACATCGCAAATATTTCCCTCGCCGACCTCCGCGCCGCGCATGAAGGCTTTTTCCCCACGCTGATGGCGTAGGTTTCCACCGCCAAATTCTCCCCATCGGGGGAGGTGGGAGCCCGAAGGGCTGACGGAGGGGGAGCCAATCAGGAAAGCCGCGATAGCGGCTGCACGCTCCCGCGTGCTTTGTATCAGGGCCCCTTCCACCACTTCGTGGTTCCCCTCCCCCGATGGGGGAGGATTTATAGGTCACAGCCTAAGCCGCCGCCGCCATGAAATTATAAGGATCGATGCCCCGTGCCCGATAGGCCCCGTGCGCTGCGTGATATTGCGTCGGGCTTCCGATGCCCAGCCGGATGCGGGCCGATTCGATCGGTTCGGCAAGCAGAGCCCTGATATCCTCGTTGATGATGCTCGGGGCGGCTGTACCGTGGCGCTGGCCCTGACGGATCGCTGCAAAAACAGGCGCATTCGTTTTGATACGACGCTTGAGCTCGAGACCTCCCAGATAGGCAATGAAGATATTGCCGAGATTACGGTTCTGGCCATAGGTGAAGCCCAGCACGCATTGTTCGCCCAGCCCGTCGCGGCCATAGCCGGTCAGGATGTGCAGCAGATCGTGCGTGTCACGCAGCCGATTGGCATACCATTGGATCTGATCGTTATAGACCGGCCTGCCGCGGCGCATTTTGTCGCTTTCGGCAACCAGACCAGCAGCAGACAGGCCTTCGCGTTCCATGAAGTCAACATAGGCGCGGCCAATCGTTCCCGCGGGCAGCGTCTTGAGCGCTTCATGATCATCGAGGATCGTGGGCAGGAATGGCTCGCTTTCCATCAGCGCTTGTCCGCGCGGGCTATCGATGAAGGCCTTTGCCTCTGGAAGGAAACCCTTGCGCGGCAAGCACTCGAAAATGTGGAAGACCTGTTCGGTATCTTCCTTGTCCTTGATCAGTCTGCGAAAATGCGAAAGAGCCTTGAACGGGCGGAAACGCGGCGGTTCGCGGTCAGGATGGCGAAATACTGTCGGGGTCATATGCGGCACTCAATCCCATCGGCAATGATCAGTTTCAGCGAAGTAGCTTAGCGATATTAACACTAATGTCAATAGTGGATCTGAGCGCTGCTGCAAATTGGATCCGACAAGGCTTGCCAAACCCGAGGTAGGCCTGTCACAGGCCGGCCAAGCATTTGCGATAGGCTGCCGACATGGAGATTATCATGAACATTTCGTCCAATGGGAAATTGCTCAGTTTTCCGTTCGTTTCGCTTTGCGTGGCGCTTGCGCTTTCCACGCCGGCTGGTGCGACAACACCTGAAGAGACGGCCCGCGCGGCGCTTGCCCGCGCGCCGGTGATCGACGGGCACAATGACGTACCCGAACAGCTTCGTTCGCGGTTTGGCAATGACTTCTCCAAGTTCGATTTCCACGACATGTCACCCACTGCTGCGCAGAAGGACGGCCGGATGCATACCGACCTTACGCGGCTGCGAGCCGGTCATGTTGGTGGACAGTTCTGGTCGGTCTGGGTCGATGCCAGCCTGCTCGAGTCTGAGGCCGTCCTTGAAGTGACCGAGCAGATCGATGTCGTTGAACGGCTGGTCGCGGCCTACCCCAAGGAGATGATGCTCGCGAAATCAGCCGATGATATTGAGGCGGCGTTCAAACAGCACCGCATCGCCTCGCTTATCGGGATGGAGGGTGGTCATTCGGTCGGCTCTTCGCTCGGCGTGCTGCGCCAGATGTACCGCGCCGGCGCGCGCTATATGACGATCACCCATTCGAAGAACACGCCCTGGGCTGACAGCGCGACCGACGCGCCCAAATTCGACGGGCTTGCCACGTTTGGCGTTGCGGTCATCAAGGAGATGAACCGGCTGGGGATGCTGGTCGATCTCAGCCATGTCTCCGAAGCGACAATGATGGACGCGCTGGATGTGAGCGCGGCGCCGGTCATCTTCAGTCATTCAGGCGCTCGAGCGATTGGCGGCCATGCCCGTGACGTTCCCGACTCTGTCCTTGCGCGACTGCCAAAAAATGGTGGGATGGTGATGGTTGTTTTCCTGCCAGCCTTTGTGAGCAACGAGGTCCGCCAGTGGCAAGCCATGCGCGCGGGCGAAGAAGCGCGGGCCAAAACCCTTAACCCCGGAAACCCGGAGGCAGCTGCCAAGGCGTTGGTAAATTGGGTTGCTGCGCATCCTTCCCCGCATGGCACTCTGTCGCAGGTTGCCGATCACATTGACCATATCCGTCAGATTGCAGGAATCGACCATATCGGGCTGGGCGGTGATTTTGACGGGATGCCGGCCGGAGTCGATGGTCTGGAAGACGTTTCGAAATATCCGGCGCTGTTCACCGAACTGGCGCGGCGCGGTTATACGCAGGCAGATCTGGAAAAGATCGCCAGCCGCAACTTGATTCGCGTTCTGCGCGCAACCGAGGCGGTAGCGAAAGCCAAGGCCGGAGAAGCCCCATCAAACCTTCTTTTCTCCAAATGATCACAATCTCAACGGTTTGTCGTCTCTGGAGAATCGTTCATCGCGCGCACGGTTCCGCTCGGCGTCCATCCTGATAGGGGAGGGTGCAATGTTTGGGCGGGCACGGATCGCGTTAGTCGCGGGGATTATGACGGCAACGGCGTGCGTTTCCTCGCAGGAAACGCCGAGCCGGATTCCCCCGCCTGTTGTATTGACGCCAATCCCGCGCCCCGCCCCAAGGCCGCCTGCATCCGTTCCGCAAGCGGCGTCGCCCGCAGCACTCGCCCGGGCGATCCATGCGCTCTGGGCCGGATTTGACGGCCGCACCGGGATTGCGATTTCCCGGGCAGGCGCCAGCTGGATGATCGAGGAACGCGGCGGCGAACTGATGCCGCAGCAAAGCGTCTCCAAGCTCTGGGTGGCGATGAGCGTGATGGATGCGATCGATAAGGGTCAGATGAACCTCACCGACCGCGTCACACTGACGCGCGCGGATCTGACGGTGTTCAATCAGCCGATCGCAGCCTCGATCAAGGACGGCAGCTACACGACGACGATCGCCGATCTGCTCGACCGGCAGATGCGGCGCAGCGACAATACCGCGAACGATTTCCTAATGCGCAAGCTTGGTGGCCCGCAGGCGATCCGCGCGTTCATTTCGGCCAAGGGACTGGGCGCGATCCGTTTCGGGCCAGGGGAAAAAAACCTTCAAGCCAAGACTGCCGGCCTCACTTGGCGACCGGAATATATTGATAATCAAATGTTCCGGGCTGCGCGTGCCAGGTTGAGCAGCGAAGCCAGAATCGCAGCGATGAATACCTATCTCGCAGATCCGCCCGACGGTGCGGCCCCGGCGGCCATCGCCCGTGCGCTGCTCCGGCTGAAACGGGGCGAACTGCTTTCGTCGGATTCTTCGCGCTATCTGTTGAACCTGATGTCGACCTCGGTCACGGGGCCACAGCGGTTGCATGGCGGCGTACCCGCGGGCTGGAAATTCGCGCACAAGACCGGAACCGGGCAGGATCTGAATGGTCGCACGGCCGGATTTAATGATGTCGCGATCCTGACAGCGCCCGATGGCACCAGCTATGCTGTAGTGGTCATGATCGCCGACACGCGCCAGCCGCTTCCCAAGCGCTTCGAACTGATGCAGGGAATCAGTGCGACTGTCGCTGCCTATCACGAACAGCAGCAATAGGCTTTTGCCCCGGCGCGGCGAACGCGCTAGACCCCACGGCAATGTCGGACAACCACCTCTATCTCGTCGACGGTTCGGGTTATATCTTTCGAGCCTATCACCGACTTCCGCCGTTGACCAACATCCGCGATGAACCCGTGGGTGCGGTCTATGGCTATACGACCATGCTGTGGAAACTGGCCGATGCGCTCCACAAGGCTGATGGGCCAACCCATATGGCGGTAATCCTCGACGCATCGGGCAAGTCGTTCCGAAACGACATTTACCCACTCTATAAGGCGCACCGCCCGCCAGCACCTGAAGACCTTGTCCCCCAATTTCCGATGATCCGTGACGCGACGCGGGCCTTTTCGCTGCCGTGCATCGAGGAAATCGGGCTGGAGGCTGATGACATCATCGCCTCTTATGCCGTGTCGGCGCTCAAGGCTGGCTGGAAGGTCACGGTGGTTTCGACCGACAAGGATTTGATGCAGCTCATCCAACCCGGCCTCGACATGCTCGATCCAATGAAGAGCGAGAGGCTCGGCCCGCAAGCGGTCGTCGAAAAATTTGGCGTGCTGCCAGAGGCGCTTGGCGAAGTGCTCGGCCTGATGGGTGACAGCGCAGACAATGTGCCTGGCGTTCCGGGGATCGGGCCCAAGACGGCGGCCAAGCTGATCCAGGAATTCGGGACGGTGGATGCGGTGCTCACGGCGGCGCACGAAATGAAACCGTCGAAAATGCGTGAAAACTTGATCGAGTATGCTGAACAGGCGCGAATGAGCAGGGTGCTCGTGACACTGAAGGAAGATGCGCCACTCCCCGAGCCGATGGACAGTTTCCTCCTCAAGCAGATTCCGGAGCCTCCCCTCAGAGCTTTCCTCGAACATCACGGCTTTGCCTCGCTGCTGAAGAAACTCGGAGGCGAAACGATCGCCCGGCCCGATCATCAAACGATGAAGATGCTTCGGCAGGAAGCCAAATCCGCGCCCGCCGCGCCAGCTGCAGAACCCGAGGCTCAGAGTTTTGATCGCGACCAGTATGCGTGCGTCCAGACTGCAGATGCGCTCGATGCGTGGATTGCTGAATGCTATGCGGCAGGATCGATCGCGGTCGACACCGAAACCGATGCACTCGATTCGATGACTGCCGGGCTGGTCGGTGTCAGTCTCGCGACCGGGCCCAATCGAGCCTGTTATATTCCACTGGCGCATGGTGGGACCGATCTGCTCTCGGAAAATCCCGTGCAAGTGCCGTTTGACCTCGCCATCGCAAAGCTCAAGCCACTGCTTGAAGATCCCTCGATTCTGAAAATCGGCCACAATCTCAAATACGACCTGAATGTGCTCGTGCGCTACGGGATCACGGTCGCGCCAATCGACGACACTTTGGTGATGAGCTTTGATCTCGATGCTGGCAAACACAATCACGGCATGGACGAACTGGCGCTTGCCCATTTCGGCCATAGCTGCATTGCGTTCAAGGATGTTTGCGGGTCGGGGAAGTCGCAGCTCAGCTTCAACCAGGTCGCAATCAACGATGCCACACGCTATGCGGCCGAAGATGCCGACGTGACGTTGCGCTTCTGGCAGTGGATGAAACCGCGTCTTTCTGCGGAGAAGGTGATGCGGGTCTATGAGCGGGTCGATCGCCCCCTGATCCCGGTACTGGCGCAGATGGAGCGCGAAGGCATCAAGGTCGATCGCGCCGAACTTGCCCGCATGTCGGCCGAATTCGCTGAAGGCATTTCAGGCTTTGAAGCCGAAATCCACACGCTTGCGGGCCAGCCTTTTACCGTCGGCAGCCCAAAGCAACTGGGCGAGATTCTGTTTGGCAAGATGGGCCTCAAGGGGGGGCGCAAGGGCAAATCGGGCGATTATTCGACCGACGTCGTTGTGCTCGAGAAAATGGCGGGCGAAGGCGTCGAGATAGCGGGCAAGGTGCTGGAATGGCGCCAGCTCTCAAAACTCAAATCAACCTATACGGACTCATTGCAGGAGCAGGTTAACCCGAAGACCGGGCGGGTTCACACCAGCTACTCGATCTCCGGTGCCCAGACGGGGCGGCTGTCCTCGAACGATCCCAATCTCCAGAACATTCCGATCCGAACCGAAGTTGGTCGCCGCATTCGCGAGGCATTCGTGGCGGAGCCGGGCAACGTCCTGCTGTCTGCCGATTACAGCCAGATCGAATTGCGGCTGGCCGCTCACATGGCGAACGTTCCGGCGCTGAAGGAAGCCTTTGCCAAGGGTGAGGACATCCATGCGCTCACTGCGATGGAATTGTTCGGGGAGGTCAATCGCGACACGCGCGGGCGCGCCAAGACAATCAACTTCTCGTTGCTCTACGGCATTTCGCGATGGGGGTTGGCGGGGCGCCTCGGAATTTCGTCCGACGAGGCCCAGGCGATGATTGACCGCTATTTCGAACGTTTCCCTGGTATAAACCAATATATCAGCCAGACGCTCCAAAAGGCGCGGGAGACCGGTTACACCGAAACTCTGTTCGGCCGGAAGACTCACTTCACCCGTATTACATCGCAAAACCAGACCGAACGTGCCGGTTCCGAACGCGCCGCCATTAATGCACCGATCCAGGGGACCAGCGCAGATATCATCAAGCGCGCCATGGCCCGGATGCTGCCTGCGTTGGAGGATGCGGGGCTCCACAACGTCAGGATGCTCCTTCAGGTCCATGACGAACTGGTCTTCGAATTGCCCGAGGGAGATATTGCGCCTGCGAGCAAGGTCATCGAGCATGTCATGGCAAACGCCGCTGAACCGCTTGTAAAACTGGATGTCCCGTTGGGCATTGAAATTGGCACGGGTAGGAGCTGGGGTGCTGCGCATTGACTGCCACGCATGGCGATCCCCGGCATGACATCGAAGCCCTCGCCAAAGGGGGGCGGACCAATATTGCCGGATTTTTCGTGCGTCTTATCGCCAGGATCCCGTTCCTGTTTGTTGCCGGGCAATGGTACGGCGCCGCTGCACTTGGCCGATTGGCCTATGCTGTGCTTGTTGTGGAGTTTGTGGCGCAGATCGCGACGTTGGGGCTCAAGCGCGGGTTGGCCCTGCATTTGTCGGGCGAGGGGAAGAAGGACGGGGTCTGGGATGCCCTGACGCTTGTCACTGGGGCAGCATTGGGGCCGATGATCGTGCTGATGCTGGTGCCGCGGATCATGTTTCCCAACAGCGATATCAACGGCCTCGAGTTACTTCTTCCGCTTGTAATCCCTGCCCTTGCGATCACCGACCTGATGCTGGCGGCGCTCGCCTATCGCTATGACGTCGGTGCGACTGTGCGCTCGAAGGCAATCATCGAACCCTGGACGATCAGTATCGCCGCGTTCGCATTGAGCTGGTACTCACTGCGAGATGGCCTGATGATCGCCTACGCGCTTTCGATGGGGGCAGCCCTTGTAACTGCTGCTGTTCCCTTCTTTCTTGCCTTTGGGTCGCCGCAAGGCTGGAGGCCCGATGCCAGGGCTCTCTATCGGCTCACTCGACGCAATCTGCCGCTGGCAGCAGCGGATGGTATTGAATGGGGGTCCCGGCGTCTTGATCTCGCAATCCTTGGCGTGTTTGTTTCACCAGCGACGGTTGGGATTTATTATGTCGCCCAACAGGTCGCGAGCTTGCCGCAAAAGTTGAAGACGAGCTTCGATCCGATTCTGGGCCCTGTGATTACACGCAAGCTGGAAGACGGCGACAAGGCGGCCGTTGCGCGCCAGATCAGCCAAGTCGGTTTCTGGATTATCGCAGCTCAGGTAGGCATAGCCCTTTCGCTGGGGATTCCTGGCGAAGCGTTGATGGGTCTCGTCGGACCAGGAGGCACATTTGTCGGAGGCAATGGCGCGCTTGCCTTTCTGTTGCTGGCCGAAGTCGCCGCGGCCGTTGCTGTCGTGAGCGAAGCGGCGCTCGTCTATATCGCCCGTCATCGCAATTTTCTGATTTCAACCTTGATGATTGGCTTCCAGGCAACGCTGACATTCTTGTTGCTCGGTGTCGCGCGAAATCAAAATCTGCCGGAGCTTTATCAAGCAGTGGCACCCGCCGCAGCTCTGGCCCTTTCACTAGGGCTGGCATCGCTGATCAAATCGTACCTTGCAGCCCGGCTTCTCGGTGCGCCGGTCTCCGTCTGGAGATGGCAACTGGTCTGGGCGTCTTCGGCTGGCGTGGCTGTTGGACTGGTGGCAATTCGCCTGCCTGAATGGGCTGAACTCGCTTTCGGTATTCCAGCCATCCTGTTGGCTTATGGCGTCGTGATCTGGAAATGGGGTTTTGGCGAGGAAGATCGGGCCCTGTTTCGAAAGAGTGCCAGCTGATTATTGTGGCGGAATGAATGTCTGCTGGACCGCGGCAAAAATCGCCAGCCCTTCGGCGCGAGCACAATGGGCGGCTAGCGCCGGATGGGCGGTCGGATCATATAGATCCGGATAGGCCTCGCTCAGAAATCTGATGACGCAGGCAACCGCGATATCATCATGACCAGGGGCAATGCCATACCACCAGTCACGGGTGCGTGCCGAGCACTCCAGTTCAAGTACCGCTAGCGTTTGCCGGATCTGACTTTCACACCGCTCCATAAAAGTGACATCGAGACCGGTCGCAAACAGCTTTGCGTAAAAATAGGAAACAGCCTTGTCGGCGGCACCAGTCACCAGTGCAATGCGGCGCAGTGCATGACGACGGTTCGGGCCGGATTGCGAGATCAAGGCGCGATCGCACCCAACCAACTCATCGAGACTGTCAAGAATGGCACCGCTGTCGATCAGCGCCTCGCCATCGTCAAGCACCAGCGTTGGCACGCGTTTCAGCGGATTGTGGTGCGAAAACCTGTCTCCATCGCCAAATGTCGACCAGGCAAGATGTTCATAGGCCAGACCATAGTGTTGCAGCGCCACTCCGACCCGGCGAACAAAAGGTGAGTCATATTGTCCAATCAGTTTCATGTCTTTAACTCTAGTGCCGGAAATGGCGCATTCCAGTAAAGACCATCGCCAACCCGGCATCGTCAGCGGCCTTGATGACCTCATCGTCGCGGATCGAGCCGCCGGGCTGAATCACGGCGGTTGCCCCTGCTTCAACTGCTGTTAGCAGGCCATCTGCAAAGGGGAAGAACGCATCGGAAGCGACGGCGGATCCGATCGTGCGGGGTTTATCCCAATTGGCCTTCTCTGCAGCATCTTTTGCCTTCCAAGCCGCAATGCGCGCGGATTCGAGCCGGTTCATTTGTCCTGCGCCGATCCCGGCGGTTGCGCTGTTCTTGGCGTAGACAATGGCGTTGGACTTTACGTGCTTCGCTACGGTCCAGGCGAACAGGCAGTCGATCAGTTCCTGCTCGGTTGGCGCCCGTTTGGTCACGGTCTTCAACATTTCACGCGTTACGTGCCCATTGTCGCGTGACTGCACGAGATAGCCGCCAGCAATCGATTTCATTGTCAGCCCGCCGCGCGCCGGGTCTGGCAGGTCAGCCGTCAGCAACAAGCGAAGATTCTTCTTCTTTGCGAAGATCGCCTTTGCTTCCTCGCTTGCATCGGGGGCCGCAACGACTTCGGTGAATATGCCAGCCATCGCTTCGGCTGTCGCTGCGTCGAGCGCGCGGTTGACGGCAATAATCCCGCCAAAGGCCGAAACTGAATCGCAGGCAAGTGCCGCCTGATAAGCTTCAAGCAAGGTGTCGGCGCTTGCGACGCCACAGGGATTGGCGTGCTTGACGATCACAACCGTCGGCGGCCCGTCGCGGAATTCGCTGACCAGTTCGAGCGCGGCATCGGCGTCGTTGTAGTTATTGTAGCTCAGCGCCTTGCCCTGGATCTGCTCTGCCTGGGCAATGCCGCGCGCGTGTGGGCCAGCAGGAATATAGAGAGCCGCGGCCTGGTGAGGATTCTCTCCATAGCGGAGTTCTTCGCGCTTCGATCCAGTCAGGGCGAGCGTGTCAGGAAATGCCTGCTGCTGGTCGGCAAAAGCGAACCACTGGCTGATCATCGCATCATAGGTCGCAGTCGCGGCATAAGCCTTGGCGGCCAAGCGACGACGGAATTCATAGTCAGTGGACCCGCCCCTTTCATCCAATGCTGCGATCAGTTCTGCATAATCGCCCGGATCCGTGACGATCGTGACCGACGCATGGTTCTTTGCGGCTGAACGAACCATCGATGGCCCACCAATATCGATGTTCTCGATGATCTCGTCTCGCGATGCGCCTTTGGCGACGGTTTGTGCGAACGGATAGAGGTTGACGACCACGAGGTCGATTGCCGATATCTCGTGCGCTTGCATCGCCGCGACGTGTTCAGGATTGTCGCGCACCGCGAGCAGGCCGCCATGCACCTTTGGATGGAGCGTCTTGACGCGTCCGTCCATCATTTCGGGAAAGCCGGTGAGGTCGGAAATATCGCGCACGACCAAACCCGCATCGCGCAAGGCCTTGGCTGTGCCGCCAGTCGAAACGAGATCAACGCCATGCCTTGCAAGGGCGGTCCCGAGCTCTACCAGGCCAGCCTTGTCCGATACGCTCAGCAGCGCCCGTTTTATCATCACGTCAATCATTGATCCTCCAAATACCCTAACCGGCCCGGCGCATGACCCAACCGATACTGGCCCCTCCAGGTGGTGCTTCGCCGCTGACGACCAACTGCAACGTTGTGTGAGGCCGAGCCTCTCCATCAATCCAAAGGCTTTCGTCGATGGACAATGTTCCGCCGCGGCACCGGAACTGCCAGAGTGCACCACGCTCGATCCTGAGCAAGGCGCCCATTCCATCCGCAGTCGGCGTTGCCTCAATGCCCGGAGCAAGGTGGAAACGCACCGCGAAGGCAGACGTCATCGGTTTATACTTGGCCTTGGAGGGCAACAAGACATCGTCTCCTCGCAGTTCGCGGCCATCACCCGTCAGCGCAAGCGTCCGTTTGTGGATCAACCCGAAGCGGCGGACATAGCCGTCATGGCTCGCCTCGATGCGGCTGCTCCCTTCGTTTTCATTCCGTTCAAGCTCGATCTCGGAAACCCCGCGACCAAGCGTGCCATCGGTATGAAGCGCCGTCGAATTGCTATCGGCAAGGATAAGGGAAGAATGTGCAGCCGTTGTCCGCAATCCATTGGCAAGCATCCGGGAAACATGAGCGCCACCAGCATTTGCGCCGCCACAATTGACGATCAGCCGGTGTCCGCCATCGGACAATTCAAAGGCGAGCGTTGAGGCGCACCCGCCATTCGCAACCCGCCTGTCGGGAGGTGGTGCCGCATCCATGATGAGTACGGTCTGTCCGGCAGTGACACGCTGATAGCCCCAATCGCGTGCCTGTCGCTGCGGCCGGGTGCGCACGCCGCTTGCTGCGACGATAGCCTCGACTCGCGCTCCGGCAAGTGGAGGGCTCCCTTGCCAGCTCGATAGCCCGCCGTCGCCAAGTGTGACGCCCAGCAACGGGGGCACTGAAAAGTGTAGAGCATTACCAAGGAACGGCGGCATTTCGATACGCCTCGCGTCATAGACCCGCGCGAGCATCGAAAGCAGCATCACGACTTCAAGTTGCCCCTGAGGTGTGCGGCACACCAATCCGCCATCGGCTGAAAAGCCGGTATTGAGCGCCCGTGCCAACCCCGCTTCGCCAAAGCTTCGCCTTGGAGTGCCGCCAGCAATGAGAAGTCCGGCAGCCGTAACGCCGGCCCAGGCTGCAATGCGGGGCAGGCCGACGGGTGCACGATCGGCGGCTCGATCGAGATGTCTTGCGCCGCGCGCAAGCCCGTTGAGGACGGCAGAGCGGTAGACGAGATCGGTGCTCGAAAGGATCAACGGAGCATGCGACGCCCAAAACAGGATCCGCCATCCCCAAAGATCGGGTTGCCACGCCGGCTCGCTGATCCGGTCGCCGTGTCTTTCAAGCCACTTCCGCGTGAGCATTTCTGCAACGGGTGCGACTTGCGCCCTTGGGCCCGCCACCGCGAGGTCGCGCAGCCATTCGAAGCGTTGCAGGTAGGTGGTGAAACCCGAAGAGATGGCTTCATTGGCGAAATCAATGTCTGCGCAATTGACCTGTTCACCGCGCCAGATCATTTCTCCATGCAAGATTGCAGAGCCCGCTCCGGCATCGCCGGTCACCGGATCATCCGGAACGGCGAGCAGTTTGAGAGGGTAACGACCGCGCAACCGGAGCGCGTGGAGCGGTGTCCGCCAGGTCAAACGATAGAATTGGCTGGTCAATCGCTCGGTTAGAGATTCGCCGCTGCTGCCTTGTGCGCGCACCAACCGCCTGCCGACAGGAATCTCTTCATGATCATCCTGGGCCATCGCCGTCTTTGCCAGTCAACCGCGCAGCGCGGCAATGTTGGTGGCGTAGGCGTCGGCGCCGCCTTTGAATGTCGCTGTTCCCGCCACGAGGACATCGGCTCCAGCAGCTATGATCCGGGGCGCCGTCTCGCGATCGACGCCGCCATCCACTTCCAGACGAATGTCCTTGCCGAGTTTGTCGATCGACTTGCGGATCGCCTCAATCTTGCGCAACTGGCTCTCGATGAAACTCTGGCCGCCGAACCCCGGGTTCACACTCATGACCAGCACGAGGTCGATTTCCTCAAGGACATAATCGAGCATCTTGGCGGGCGTTGCCGGATTGAGCGAAACACCTGCCTTTTTCCCCAACGCCTTGATCCTCTGTATTGTCCGGTGAAGATGGGCGCCTGCCTCCTGGTGCACGGTGATGATATCCGAACCGGCGTCGGCAAAAGCATCGAGCATGAAATCGACAGGCGAGATCATCAGATGAACGTCTATCACCTTTGTGGTGTGTGGACGCAGCGCCTTCACCACCATTGGCCCAATCGTAATGTTGGGGACGAAATGGCCGTCCATTACGTCCACATGTATCCAGTCGGCACCTGCTGCATCGATTGCGCGCACCTCTTCACCCAATCGCGCAAAATCGGCCGAAAGAATGGACGGAGCGATAAGAACTCGGTTTCCCATAGGGGGGTCGCTCTAGCCAGCGAATCACCCCGCTGCAAGGCGCGTTCAGGGTCGCTTGAAGCGCGCGATAAAAAAACCGTCGGCATGGTTGGTCGGAAGGACGCGCAACCAGCCCTTGGGGTCCGGTGTGATACCAGCCCCAACCTCTTGTGGTTGAACTGCAGAAAGAGCGAGCCCGGCCGCCTCTGCAATGGCAATCTGATCTTCGCCTTCGGGGCGTTCAAGCGAACAGGTTGCATAGATGAGCACGCCGCCCGGCTTGAGCCAGCCAGCCACGCGCTGGATCATCGCCGCTTGCTGTTCGGCAAGCTGGAAAATATCGCGTGGCCGAACCCGGTGGAGGACATCGGGATGTCGCGCAAATATGCCGGTTGAACTGCATGGGGCATCAAGCAGAATGGCGTCCACGGGCTCTGGCGGCTGCCAACGCATCACGTCTGCGATTACGGGTCGCGCCGATAATCCGGTGCGAGTCAGATTGTTCTCCAGACGCACATGCCGCGCGCGATCCTGATCGACGGCCGTGACGTGCCAGCCATTCGCAGCCAATTGCATGGTCTTGCCACCGGGCGCAGCACAGAGATCCAATGCCGGACGGCCTTCGCCTGCTCCAAGCAGGCGGGCGGGAATTGCTGCTGCAATGTTCTGGACCCACCACGCCCCTTCGTCATAGCCGGGGAGATCGGGTATCGCAGGGCCGCGCGAAATGCGCACATGGCCCGGCATCAGGCTTTCGCCATCAAGCATTTCTGTCCATTTTTGCGTCTCGCCAGAGTCGCGCAGCGTGAGGTCGATTACCGGCGATGCAAGCATGGTCTCCCCTGCCAAGGCGATGAGCTCGGCACTCCAGCGCAGGAGGACTGCGTCAGGCAAGGTCGGGGTATCTGGCAATTTGACCTTTTGACGCAACAGGGCTCCCAATACGCCGTGCACCAGACGGCGAGGGCCGCCATCGACCAGCGGAAGCGCAGTTGCGACAGCGGCATGTTCGGGCGTCTCGAGCACGAGAACCTGCGCAAGTGCCAACCGCAGCACCATCCGCGCCTTTGCGTCGTCGGGTAGATTCTGGCGGGTGGCACTGTCAATCAGCGTGTCGAGATCGGGCAGGCGACGCAGCGTTTCGCTGGCAATGGCACGAGCCAACGCGCGATCTTCGGGCTTTTCAAGGCCTCGTGTAGCAAAACCGAGTGCCGATTCGAGCGGCTGACCGCGCCGCAGGACGGCGTCAAGCAAAGTTAGCGCAGCACGGCGCGGCGCCAATCCGGGTACCTTGTCCATCGCGCCGCCCTAGCGGCCAATTCAGCCCTTGTCGAAGGAAGCTGCATCAGTGATATTGCCAGTATGAGCAGCAAGCGCCCACGTCATTTGAAGGCCCCGGCCTATTTGTCGAAAAACCCACCGGTGCCTGAGCCGCAACCGATGGTGCGGCCTCCGGAACCAAATCCCGATCGGCTGGATCCCGTTCGCTATGGCGATTGGGAACTGAAGGGCATCGCTGTCGATTTTTAGCCTCAACCGGCTGTTAAGGCCTTTGTGATAGTCCCGCCTTGCGAATTGTGGGGCTTATAATGGATTACGAGTTTTCGGATTTGGTGAAGCGGCTGGTGCAGGTCGGCCGGATCAGCGACAGCGACGTGCTGGCACTGCGTGATGCCGTCTGGACCGACGCTGGAATCAGCATTGACATGATCGAAGCGCTTTTCATGTTGAATGACCGATGCGCGCCAAAGTCGCCGACATGGATTGATTTTTTTGTTGAAGCTGCAGAGCATGCATTGCTTCACCAGACACCACCCCCCGGATTTTTGGACACCGATGGCGCGCGCTGGCTGCAATCCAGGATCGACCGGGAAGGGCGTGTCGCTTCAATTGGTGAAATTGAACTGCTTGTTTCCATTTTGGAAAACGCAGAGAATGCTCCAGATTCTTTGAAAACCTATGCGCTTGCCCAAATTGAGGCCACCATTATCAGCGGCGTCGGACCAACGCGCAACGGAGGTTCAATTCGCCCCAATTGCATTGACGAAGTAGAAGTGGTTCTGCTCCGACGTCTCATTTTTGCCGGCGGCGGCGAAGACGCTGTTATCGTTGGTGCACAGGAAGCGGATATGCTTTTTCGCATCAAGGATGCGTTGTTGCGAGGCGACAATGCTGCTGGCTGGCTCCAACTCTTCGTCCAGGGGGTTGCCAACCACTTGATGGCACATAGTGATTATCGACCCCTTTCACGCGAAGAGGCGATTCGCCTGAACGCGGAAATGGAGATCAACACGCCGAGTATTGCAGGATTCTTCAACCGGATGTTGCCAAGTGAAATGCTTGGGCGCGGAACAATACTCGATGTTTTCAAGACGGTCTTTCCTCGAGAGGATGACGTCTTTTCGATTTCGCCGGTCGTCGATTCGAAACGTCAGCTCACGGCCGACGAAGCGGCCTGGCTGAAGACGCATATTGCGATGGACGGCGAGATCGACCCCTTCGAAAAGGCCCTGATGGCCTTTATTATCGATGAAGTTGGCAGCTTGCCTGCGCCACTTGCAGGCATGAACCGCCGCCGCGCTTGACGCAGGTCAGAAGCTGAAGCGCACGCCGGCGGAACCGGAGGTCGATTGGGCATTGCCGAACCCTGCAGTGCGAATAACCGACAAATCGAGCCTTAGTGGTCTGGCCACGCGGAAGCTGGCCGTCGCACCATATTCGGCCCAGCTGTCCTTGGCTCCCGGCACGTCGAGTGCGCCAAGCAGGCGTGCGGCTGCGACCGGGGATGTCCCCCGATTGTATGCGGTTGTGTTGGAGCTGGTAACGAATGCTCCGTACGCGCCGATGCTGTGAGCATCTTCAGCACCGAACAGGAATTGCGCGGTTCCCCCGAGCGTGAATGTCACGCCATCCTGTTTTTCCTTTTGCGTGATGAGACCCCGAACCGGGACGACAATCGCACGTGCGGTATCCACCCGGCTATAATCCAGCGCTGCGAAAGGTGAGAAAAAGCCATGATGCCCAAGAGGGACGTCATACGTCAGTGAAGATCCGATGGCTGACGTTTTACCGTTGCTGGTAATATTGATGGCCTGCCCGGTAACGCGCTGAAAAGCCTCCGCACCGAACTTGCGCTTTCCGAAAGAAACATAACCGTCGAGGCTGACCGAACCTAAGCTGGTTCCACCGGCCAGCGTAAATTGATTGGTTTTGGCCGGGACTGAACCGAGCAGACCCTGACCGTCGCGTGAGTCGACATGGGTCGCTGAAAGCCGGACATAGCCATTCTTCAAATTGCGCGTCACGCCAATGCTTACAAAGGGCTGATCACCGCGGTTTTCAAGTGTCGCCGTCCCCCCCGAAAGTGAAACCGACCAATTGGTCGCGGCCTTTTCGGTTTCAGCCTGGGCAGGCTGGACAAAGATGATGCTGGCCAGAATGGCTGCCATTTCCGATTTCATGAAGAACCCCATTTGTTTCCACTTTTCATCCCTAAACGGACCGCATGCAAAATTCCTTCGCTGCTCACGAAGGATTTAATGGTTTCGTTCGTTTTAAGAAGTAATTCGGGGATGTGACGAATGTGTTGATGAATCTTGAGATGCCGCCTCGCGCGGATGACGACACGCTAATGGTCCGGGTCGCCATGCGTGATGGCGAAGCCTTTCGCGCGCTGGTCGAAGGGCATGCGGCCAAGGCACACAGGATTGGTTGGCGCATGTTGGGTGATGCGACAGAAGCGGAAGATGTGGCGCAGGAAGCAATGCTTAAACTATGGGAACAGGCGGATAAATGGCAGGCTGGCGGTGCGGGCGTCGGGGCATGGCTCAATCGCGTTGCGACAAATCTCTGCCTTGATCGTTTGCGTCGTCGCCGCTTCACCAGTGGCGAAGAGGTGCCGGAAACGGTCGATGAAAGTCCGTTGGCGGACGCACTCGTGGATGAGACGGCGATGCGCCTCAAGACGATAACGGCTGTGCAGGCACTGCCTGATCGCCAGCGCGCTGCAATTGTCCTGACCTATTATGAGGATTGTTCAAACATGGCCGCTGCTGAAATCCTCGACATGAATGTCAAGGCGTTCGAATCGCTGCTGCTGCGTGCGCGACAGGCATTGAAGGCATCTCTGTGCGATCTGCGGCCGACGGTTCAGGGAGGCACGGCATGAGCGATCCCCGGCTTGATGCTGCATTGCGCGACGCGCTTGACCGATTCACGGTCCCCCCTCTTTCACAGGGATTTGCGGATCGCGTTGTTGCGGCTGCTACCCATCCTGAAGCGCCGCTTCCCGTCGCGGTCCCGACCCGACGTGACAGGCGGGGTGGATGGGTGCGTGGCCATCGTGTGATTGTCGGAGCTCTCGCCTTCGGGCTGATGAGTGCGGCGGCGGCGGCAACTGCCATTTTCGGCGATGTCGCCCGGACGATGCCCGTCATTGGTCCGCTGATCGCCAGCATTGCCCCTGAAAAGACGAAACCGGCGATCAAAAAGGTCGTTACCGTCAAATCACCGATTGTCAGCGAGGATCAAACGCAAAAGGCCGCACCAGGCGATCCGCCGTCAGTCGAGGCACCGCGATTGGTTCTTCAGGAACGACGGGAATTGCGCCGCGAGTTTGTCGCGCAAAAAATAGCCTCCAGGCTCGAACGGCGCGCGGAGGTTCGCGAAGAGCTTGGCCTGCCTCCCAGGCCTGTGCGTCCGGCCCGAATTCTACCGGTCCTGCGCCGCCTGCCACCGGCTGAGCGGGCAGCAATTGTCGAGAGGGTCCGGGAAATTCGTCAGGAACACGGGGCTGCGCCCGGTGCCCCGCTCGAACGAGAGCCGCTGAATCCGGAGCGCACCGTGCCTTTGGCACCAACAGCTGATCTTCCCACAGACATTGTCGGCACGGCGCCCGCCGCGACGCCTGTCGAACCACAAGCCGGAGAGGCGCATCGCTCCCCCGAGCGTCTTGAGCAATTGAGGCGCTTGCGTGCTCTTCGCGAGCTTCAGGAACGTCGCCGTGAATTGCGCAGACAGCGCGCTCAACAATAGCGAAGGGTTTTCCGGCGTTGTCCGTTGAAGGAATGTGAGCGGGTCGGCTCCCCAACCACCGACTGGAGAATGACATGAAAAAATTCCTGCTTGTCCCCGCCCTTGCCGCGATCCTTGCCGGTCCCGTGATGGCTGAACCTGTGACAAAGACCGTCACGATCGATCGC
>JANLST010000001.1:0-11649 GCA_031362505.1 Sphingomonadales bacterium | reverse complement strand
AAGCTATAAAGGGCCACAAAACCGCCGACGGGAAGTACGGCAGGATTGACGGTCACCGTTACGCTGGTGGTCGTGTTGGTGCAGTTGGCGCCCAAGACCACACCCGTGATCGGGTACGCAATGCTGAGCGCCACCCGGCGTGCGCTTTGATCCGAAACCGCGCCTTCAACAGTGATTTCGATAAGCTTCGTCGCCCCCTCGCCGTCGCGAACCACGAGAAGTGCAAGCTGGCGACACAAATCGGTGAGCGCGGCCTGAAACGCATCCGCGCCGGCATCATCGAATGAACGCAATGCCGGATTTCCTGCCTTGCCCGTCGCGAAAGCGAGGACTGTGTCTGACGTGGAAGTATCGCTATCGACTGTAATGCAGGAAAAGGTTGGTCCGTTTGCAGCGCCGAGCATGGATTGGAGGAAAGGTGCCTCCACCGCTGCATCGGTAAAAATATAGCCCAGCATCGTTGCCATGTCGGGCGCAATCATGCCGCTACCCTTGATGATCCCGGCCAGCGTGACTGTCTGCCCGCCAACGATCGCAGTCGTGACGGCTCCTTTGGCAAAGGTGTCCGTCGTCATGATCGTGGCGGCAGCCTCTTCCCAATTGCAGGGCGCGGCGGAAAATGCCGATTCGAGCCCGGCTTCCGCCTTGTCGATTGGGAGCGGAACGCCAATGACTCCGGTCGACGAGACAAACACCTGCGCGACGGGACAGTCCAGAAATGCCGCCACTTTGCGAGTGACTGCCTCGACAGCTTCACGTCCTCGGCGCCCGGTAAAGGCATTGGCATTTCCTGCGCTGACAACCAGCGCGCGGGCCCGGCCTTGGGGTAACTGTTCGCGGCACCAATCCACTTCGCTTGATGGGCATTTGCTCTGCGTCAGTACCCCGGCGACTGTCGTCCCTTCGTCCAGCGATATGAAGGTAAGGTCGCATCGATCCCACGCCTTGTAATGCGCGCGAGCGATCCGACGGGTCACGCCGGATATTTCCGGAATCGGCGGAAACGGGCGGGCGAGAGGGGAAGGGGCGAGTCCAGCCATGCCGGCGGCTCTAGACTCGGCCTCGCCGATGTTCAATGTTATGATGCAGATACGTGTTGAAGGTCAATTTGAGCGAGGGACTTTGATGATGAAGCCGCAGCTGATCTATATTTCAATTATGGCGATTGCATCCATTGCTGCCGCGCCTTCGTCCATCCGAGCTTCGCTAAAGGAGGGATCGATTGTTGCGGGCGATTATCCGCCAACGGCAGTGGCGGCGCATCAGGAAGGAACGGTCGTGGCCGCATTTCTCATTGCAGCGCACGGTGACGTTACGAAATGCAAGGTTGCACAGACGAGCGGCTCGGACGCCCTTGATGCCCGGACATGCGAGATTATTGTTCAACGATTCCATTTCAATCCGGCGCTTAATGCATCAGGTCAGGCTGTTGAGGAATGGCGCACGCAGAAAATAAGCTGGAAGTTACCGGCAGCCCACGATGGCTATGCAAACGCAATAAGAAAGGCGGAATTGCTTGTCGATATTGGCAAGGATGGCACCGTCGACGGATGCGAAGTTCTAAAGCCGAGCGGCGATCCAAAGTGGGATCTGAAAATGTGTATGTCGATCGCGTCCAATCAAAAGTTTGAATCCTCTCGCGGAACAAACGGCAGGCCGGAGAAATCAAGACGTGTAGTGCCCGTCTGGGAATAGAGCGGAAGGCAAAAATCCGTGTCTGCACTAGCAGAAAGCGGAATTCATACCTATGTGAAGCCGGTCTTCGCTTTCGGAAACCAATTTGAACCTGCTGTTTTTCCTTTCTGCTTTGCTTGCCGGCATTACCGGCGCCATTTCTGGTGGACAGCAGACTGATGCGCCGGCGGTGCAGCAGAGCTTGGCACGTGCGATTGAAGTCTCTGTTGAGGCGGACGCCCAAACACCCGCAATGCTCACGCAAAACGTAATAACGCTGCGAAGCCCGGTCAGTTCTGAATGTGACGGGCAGCCCTTTTGGGCGCTGAAGACGATTATCTCTCCGTCCGACTTGGACCGTGTGAACGAGAAACTGTTGGTATAGTTTCTTTCGCGTGTTTCCCAACCCTGGGAAAGCGCGCCCTATTGATTCCCGTCTTCACAGCGGCGTGCTGGCGAAACCAGCGTATCATTTCCAGTAAAAGAACAGGATTTCCCCATGCTCGGTGGCATTGCAAAAGCCATATTCGGATCGTCCAACGATCGCTATGTCAAATCACTTGGAAAGATCGTCACCCGGATCAACGGATTTGAACCGACGATTGCGGCGCTGACGGATGTTGAACTCGCCAACCAGACGGCGATCTTTCGCGATCGGCTGGCCAATGGCGTTGAGTTGGACGATCTTCTGCCGGAGGTTTTTGCTACGGTTCGCGAAGCAGCCAAGCGTGTGCTTGGGCAGCGTCATTACGATGTCCAGATGATCGGCGGCATCGTCCTCCATCGTGGCGAAATCGCCGAAATGCGAACCGGCGAGGGAAAGACGCTCGTGGCAACACTGGCGGTTTATCTGAATGCGTTGCCGGGCCTTGGCGTCCATGTTGTCACGGTCAACGACTATCTCGCACGCCGTGATGCTGAATGGATGGGCCAGATCTATAAATTCCTGGGCCTGACCGTGGGAATCATCGTTCCCAACCTGACCGACAGCGAGCGTCGCTCTGCCTATGGCTGCGACATTACCTATGGCACAAACAACGAGTTCGGGTTTGATTACCTGCGCGACAACATGAAGTATGAACGCGCGCAAATGTCGCACCGTCCGTTCAATTATGCGATCGTTGACGAAGTCGATTCGATCCTGATTGACGAGGCGCGGACGCCTCTGATCATTTCGGGTCCCACGGACGACAAGTCGGAGTTGTACAAGTCGGTTCATGCCGTTGTCCGTGAGCTTGTCGCAGAAGATTATGAATTGGATGAAAAACAACGCTCAATCGTCCTGACCGAAGACGGTACCGAAAAGGTCGAGCGCATGCTCGAAGCTGCGGGATTGCTCGAAGGCGCGAATCTCTATGATTTCGAGAATACGCAGGTCGTCCACCATTTGAACCAGGCGCTCAGGGCAAATGTGATCTTCAAGCGCGATACTGACTACATTGTGAAGGACGAAAAAGTCGTCATCATCGATGAATTCACAGGCCGCATGATGGATGGACGGCGGTGGTCGGATGGCCTTCATCAGGCGGTCGAAGCCAAGGAAGGCGTGACGATCGAACCTGAAAACCAGACGCTCGCATCGATCACATTCCAGAATTTTTTCCGGATGTATCCGAAACTCTCCGGGATGACCGGGACGGCAGCCACTGAAGCTGCGGAGTTCTTCGATATCTACAAGATGAATGTCGTTTCGATTCCGACCAACGTGCCGGTTCTTCGCATCGATGAGGAAGACGAATTCTACAAGAACACGACGGACAAGTTCAAAGCCATTGCCAAGTCCATTGCCGAAAAGGCGCGGAGCGGCCAACCCGTACTCGTTGGTACCGTATCGATCGAGAAATCCGAACTCCTGTCCGAATATCTCGAAAAGGAAGGTGTCACGCATAATGTGCTCAACGCCCGTTTCCATGAGCGCGAGGCGCATATCGTGGCACAAGCTGGCAGGCTGGGCGCCGTGACCATTGCGACCAATATGGCTGGCCGCGGCACGGACATCCAGTTGGGGGGCAACGTCGAATTTCTCGTCGAGGACGAACTTGGCGAACTTGAGGGCGGCCTCAGAAAGGACGCCGAAATCGAGCGGATCAAGGCAGAAGTTGCTGCCGAGAAGGAAAAGGTCCTCGAAGCCGGCGGTCTGTTTGTTCTTGCAACTGAGCGGCATGAGAGCCGACGGATCGATAACCAGTTGCGTGGACGTTCCGGCCGACAGGGGGATCCCGGTCTCTCGCGCTTCTACCTGAGCCTCGATGACGACTTGCTGAGGATTTTTGGCCCCGACACCCTGTTTGCCAAGATGATGAACAACAATCTGGAAGATGGGGAAGCGATCGGCTCCAAATGGCTATCCAAGGCCATAGAGACGGCGCAGAAAAAGGTTGAAGCGCGCAACTATGATATCCGCAAGCAGGTCGTCGAATATGACGATGTGATGAACGACCAGCGCAAGGTGATTTATGAACAGCGCGGCGACATCATGGATGCCGATGCGGTTGATGATGTCGTAATCGATATGCGCGCAGAAACGGTCAACGGATTGGTAGGTGAGGCATGCCCGCCCAATTCCTATCCCGAACAATGGGATCTCGATGGCCTGCGGAATCGCGTTCGCGATGTGCTTGGACTCGATCTGCCGCTCGATGAGTGGGCACGCGAAAATGGTATCGACCCTGAAGCCGTTGAAGATCGCATCCGTGACGCAGCGGATGCAGCAATCGCAGCCAAGCAAGCCGGGCTTGAAGATGGGATTTGGGGGCAGATTGAAAAAAGCGTTCTTCTCCAGTCACTTGATCATCACTGGAAAGAACATCTCTCAACACTCGATGCGTTACGGCAGGTCATCCATTTGCGAGCCTACGCACAGAAGACACCGATCAACGAGTATAAGCGCGAAGCGTTTGCGATGTTCGAAAGGATGCTGTCGGCTATTCGCGAGGATGTGACAAAGGTTCTGGCCTATGCCCAGTTCCAGATGGCGCCCCCCGAATTGCCCGAGCTTCCCGATTTCATCACGACGCATATTGATCCGTTGACGGGCGAAGACAACAGCGCGGATCGTGACGCAGCCAGCCTTGGCCTCATCACAACCCGCCTCCCACCATTGCAGATTGTTCAACCGGACATTGATGATGAACTGGGAGATGATCCTGCCGAATGGGTGGGGCGTGTCAGCCGCAATGCGCCATGCCCATGTGGGTCGGGCAGCAAGTACAAACACTGTCATGGGGCGCTATAAGAGCGCCGGGAAAAGCGTCTTGCTCAGAACCGGATCCGGTTCGTCATTCCAAACTCGATTTGGAATGACGAAAGTGGATCGCGGTGCGTGTCTGCCGTCGTCACTTCTTCTTCGCGGTTTGCGTCTTTAGAAATGCGATCACGTCGGCTCTGAGGGCAGCATCGGCGAGCCGAAAACCCATACGGGCACCGGGGATCGTTCCCTGCGGATTGGTCAGCCAACGGTCCAGCGTCGGCTCGGTCCAGATGATCTTTGAATTCTTGACGCCGGGCGAATAGGCAAAGCCGGGAGCGGAGCCGGCTTTGCGGCCATAAACGCCGCGATGCGCGGGGCCGATGCGGTTGGCTTCGATCGAATGGCATCCAGTACATTTCTGTTCGTAGATTTTTGCGCCCCGGCCGGCATCACCGATCACAGCCGCGTGACTGACACCTGCGGCAACAAAACCGACAGTACCGATCACGAATCCGCCAAGAAATGCGCGCACAAAGCTCTTCTTCATCGTCAACTCCTTGAAAATTTTGTGGAAACAGCCAATCACCCCGACAGGGGTGCGGGGCAATTGGCTGCAATCCGATCGGAGTCTTAGCCGAACGGGAATCCATTCACGCCGACGGGAAGCTGCTCGCCGAGCGCCTGGGTCAGTGCGGTGTAGTGGAGGACTTCGTCGGCGCCGAGCTTGGCCGAAACCTGAGCCAGAGCCTTGTCGGTGAACGACGGGATGACGCCAAGGTAAGCGTTGACCGCGCCCAGCTCGAGCTTTTGTGCGAGCCTGACGATATCGGTTGCGCTCTTGATCGAAGCCGCGTTGAGGCCGGTCATATAGTCATCGCGGGATTTTTCGGCGACGGCCTTGCCGCCAAGTTTTCCAATCGTGGCAATCAGCGCATCACGGTGGAACTTGTGATCGCTCTGGAATGCAACGGCAACGCCAAGCGTGCCCTTGTCCAGCAGGCCGCTTTCGGCGCCGATCTGATAGGCATTGATCGCTTCATGTTCGAGGCCGAGGGCCACGTTCAGAATGTCGATGTCGCCCGAATGGGCACCCATCTTTTTGCCCTTCATGGCAGCCATTGCCGCGTTGTTGCCCAGCAGGCCAACAGCGGCCGCGGACAGCACGCCTGCGCCCGCAACACGGAACAGCGAACGGCGTGAAGTAGTGGAATCCTGTAGCATTTAATCTATCTCCATAAAAAGCCCGCACAGGAGGTCAGTGGCGCGGCTACAGAGATTACCGGCGTGGACCGGCATTTGGATGCAATGGGCCGTAAATTTATTGTCCGAATTGCTGAAGGAGCAGGCATCCGTTGCGGGTCGTATGGACGAACCGGTCAAGCCCCTTGCGCGAACGAATATAATCGCCAGCAAGGAAACTGCGGTTCCCGATGACAAGATCGCCAGCCAGGACCAGCAGATACTCGTCATCATCGTGAACATGGCTGGGCATGATCGCTCCAGGTGCGCAGCGCAACAAGGTGGTCCTGTCGTTCCACAACAATTTTGAATCGATTCCCGGTTCGAGCGGCTGCCAGTCGCCTTCGCCAAATTCGACCAGTGTGCGGCTTTCCATAGCCTCATCCTGTTCGTCGATGGCCGCCTTTATCCGGCTCCAGAGGCCGGGCGAGGGAGTCATTTCTCCCGCAGCGACCGACAGGGCCGCCATCGAATCTTCGGTGTCCCTGATGTCCTGATCCAGTGCGGGATCAAAACGTCGAGCCAATTCCATCGCCGCCCTTTCATCGGGCGTCATGTTCCCCAGGACGAAATCATCAATACGGTTCTTCATTCTGTTACCCCCATACAAATACGCAACGTTTCCAGGCCCCGCTTCACCCATGATTTTACAGTTCCCAGTGGGGCCTCCATTTGAGCCGACAGCTCGGAATGGGTCAGGCCATGAACATACATCAACACCAATGCTTTGCCTTGCTGTCCCGGCAGCTTCTGCAGGCATTGGCTGACACGTGCATCGGGTGGTTCCACTGGCATCACCGCAATCTCGATATCTTCGATCCGTGCCATATCGCGGTCTTTGGGCAAACGGTCCAGAGCGGCATTGCGCACGATCCGTCCCATCCAGGCAAGGGCAACGCCGCGGGCAGGATCATATTTTGCCGCACTGCGCCAGATTCGCATGAACGCGTCCTGCACGGCTTCTTCAGCCAGCTCCTTTTCGCCCAGAATGCGTCGAGCCGTAGCCAGCATCCGACCTGCCGCCTGATCATAGAGTTGTCGAAAGGCAGTCCCATCGCCTCCGCCAACCCTCGCCAGAAGACCTTCAAGCTCACTCGGATTGCCAGCCGCATGGCGTCCGACCAACGCACCAGCGGCGATCGGGTGCAGCGCTGGCGCGGAGGAAAATTCCGGAGTCATATGGTCGGTGTCGCCAAGCTGGCGCCTCCGACGGTCATTCTTCCCGCCCCGGGGCAGATCGGAAAATTGAGACAAATGAATAATGGCCGCCGCGAAACAAACGCGACAGTTTTCTTCGCCCCTGCAAACCGGGGCGCGGCAATTTTCATCGGACCTGACTCCAAAAAAACGCGTTACTGCGAAACAGTATACCCCTCGGGGCGACGCTTTGGATGCAGGATAGGATAATTTTTCTAGGCTATTTCAACCGCAATGGCGGTACCTTCTCCGCCCCCGATGCAAAGGGCCGCGACACCGCGCTTCAATCCGCGGTTCTGGAGGGCTGCGATGAGCGTTGCGATGATCCGTGCGCCCGACGCTCCTATCGGATGTCCAAGCGCCGTGCCACCACCATTGACGTTGAGCTTTTCAGCCGGAATGCCCAATTCCTTCATTGCGATCATCGGAACCATCGCAAAGGCCTCATTGATCTCGAACAGGTCGACATCGGCAACGGACCAGCCAGCCTTTTCCATAACCTTGCGAATCGCGGGGACCGGTGCAGAGGTAAATTTTGAAGGTTCCTGGCTGTTGGTCGCCCAGGAAATGATTTTCGCGGCCACCGTCAATCCTTGCGCTTCGGCAACGCTTTGCCTCGTCACAACAAGGGCTGCTGCGCCATCCGAAATGGAGGACGCATTGGCCGCCGTGATTGTTCCATCCTTGGCAAAGGCCGGTTTCAGCGTCGGGATCTTGTCGGGATTGGCCTTGCCCGGCTGTTCATCGACACTGACAGTCTCTGTGCCCTTGCGTCCCACGATTTCCACCGCAACGATTTCGCGGTCGAACGCACCCGATGCAATTGCCGCATTGGCGCGCGACAGCGAACGAAGCGCATATTCATCCTGCGCTTCGCGCGTAAACTGGTATTCGGTGCACGTCTCTTCGGCGAAGGAACCCATGGCCCGACCGGCCTCATAGGCGTCCTCCAGCCCATCGAGAAACATCGAATCCTTGAGCGAATCATGGCCGAGGCGCGCGCCCGAGCGATGTTTGGTCAGCATGTAGGGAGCATTGGTCATGCTCTCCATCCCGCCTGCAACAACGATATCGGAGGTGCCGGCGATAATCGCCTCTGCTGCCATCATCGTGGCTTTCATTCCCGATCCGCAAACCTTGTTGATCGTGGTCGCGCCGACCGAGAGCGGAAGTCCTGCGCCCAATGTTGCCTGTCGCGCCGGTGCCTGGCCGAGCGCACCGGGAAGGACGCAGCCCATGATGACCTGATCGATGGCATCCGGTTTGACGCCAGCCCGCTCAACCGCCGCCCTGATGGCAGTCGCGCCAAGCTGAGTTGCGGAAACACCTGAGAGTGCGCCCTGCATGCCGCCCATCGGCGTGCGCGCGTAGGAAGCGATTACAACGGGATCTGTGCTCATGACGTTTGTCCTGCGATTGTCTGTTTAGCCAAGCGTCCGCCTGCCTTTTCGGCAGATGTGATGCTCCTTTCCGGCCCTCTCCGACTCGAAAAAATTACCCTTAGCGCTTTTTCGCAAGCATGCACGATTTGCAAGGGAAACCGAGAGCGTGCCGGATGAATCGGCTAAGGATTGAATCGTTTGGTTGACGTGGATCAAGGTAATAGGCTTTGATCTGACCAACACAGAATCCATCAATATTCGGGAGGACGCTGCCTGTGACGCAAACCGACACTTTGGAAGCTGCGAAGGATGATCTCCAGCAAACCCATTTCGACGTGTTGATCGTCGGCGCGGGCATTTCCGGGATTGGCGCGGCCTATCATCTGCAGGAGCAAACGCCAGACAAGAGCTATGTCATCCTTGAAACCAAGGACACGTTCGGTGGCACATGGGTCACTCACACCTATCCCGGGATCCGCTCGGACAGCGATCTCTACACGTTCGGCTATCGCTTCAAGCCCTGGATTTGGGCCCCGATCGCGACTGCGGACGAAATCCTCAGATATATGGGTGAAGTGGTCGAGGAGAATGCGATCGGGCCCCATATCCGCTATGGCCACACGATCACGCATTGCCGCTGGTCGAGTGATGAAAATCTCTGGACAGTCGAAGCGATCAGCAAGGCTGATGGCAAGACCCATTTCTTTACCTGCAACTTCCTCTGGATGTGCCAGGGATATTACAACCACAACACGCCCTACACGCCGGAATGGCCCGGCATGAAGGAGTTCAAGGGGCGAATCGTTCATCCGCAGACCTGGCCCTCCGACATTGACCTGAAGGGCAAGCGCGTCGTTGTGATTGGCTCAGGTGCCACCGCTGCAACGGTCATTCCTGCCATTGCCGACGAATGTGCCTCGGTCACATTGCTCCAGCGTTCGCCGACCTATTTCATGCCGAGCGCAAACGCGAACGAACTTGCCGACCGACTTCGCGACATCGGTATCGATGAGCCGACGATCCACCGGGTGGTCCGCCAACAGATCAATTTCGACATGGAAACGATGATCAAGCGCTGCGTGACCGAACCGGAGGCGGTGAAGGAAGAATTGTTCGCGGCCGCGCGGGAATATCTCGGCCCCGATTTCGATCTCTCCCCGCATTTCACGCCGAGCTACCGGCCCTGGCAACAGCGCGTGGCGTTCCTCCCCGACGGAGACATGTTCCGCAAGATCGCCGAAGGCAAGGTCACTGCGGTGACCGATCATATCGAGCGTTTCACCGAAAACGGGATTCTGCTCAAATCGGGGAGAGAACTTGAGGCAGACGTCATCGTCACGGCCACCGGGTTCAACCTTTCCGTCCTTGGCGACATTCCGTTCGAGATTGACAACCGGCCCGTCGATTGGTCGCAGACAGTCACATATCGGGGAATGATGTTTACCGGCGTGCCCAATATGATCTGGGTCTTCGGCTATTTCCGCGCAAGCTGGACGCTGCGTGTGGACCTGCTCGCCGATCTGGTCTGCAATCTGCTCAAGCACATGGACAAAAAGGGGGCCAAGCGGATCGAGGTCAAGCTGCGGCCCGAGGATCAGGATATGCCGATCCTGCCCTGGATCGCCGCCGAAAATTTCAATCCCGGCTATATCCAGCGTGGATTGCATTTGATGCCCAAGCGGGGCGACAAGCTCATCTGGCAGCACAACCAGGATTATTGGCACGACAAGGACGAGCTGCCGCAGATTGATCTGGATAGTGCGGAGTTTGTCTACAGCTAAAGGAAGGAGGTCGCTCTCGGTGCGCTTGGCCTACGCCATAAAATTCGTCGCCGATATGGAAACTGCGGTCGTCTTTCATCGTGACAAACTCGGCTTGCCGCTCAAGTTCCAATCGCCGTTCTGGAGTGAATTCGCGACGGGCGAAACCACTCTCGCATTGCATCCGGCCTCGGAGCGAAACCCTGCAGGCAGTGTTCAACTGGGCTATCATGTGGCTGATCTTGATGCGCTCTATGCGACGCGTGAGGAGCAAGGACTCTCATTCACCCAGCCGCCGACCATGCAGCATGGAGCCAAGATATCTCGCTTTGCCGGGAGCGAGGATGAAGAATGCAGCCTTGGTGGCGAATAACTCACCCTATTTGAATTGCTGACCGTTTTTGATCACCCCCGCGACGCGCTCTAGCACCCGAACATCCGTCAGCGGATCGCCTGAAACTGCGATCAGGTCAGCAAAATGGCCCGGGGAAAGGCTGCCCACATCCTTCTCCTTGCTGATGAGCCTGGCGGCCTCGAGGGTCGCGCTGCGGATTGCCTGAAGCGGGGTCATCCCGTATTTGACCATATAGGCAAATTGCCGGGCGTTGAGACCGTGCGGATAGACACCGCTGTCCGTGCCGAAGCCGATCTTGACCCCCAACTTCACGGCTTTCGTGAATTCCTGACGCTGGATGTCGGTCGTCTCTCGATTCTTGCGGAGATATTCGGCGGGCCAACCCTCTTTGGTCCCGACATCCTCAATGTAATCGCCATTGTAGATATCCATCACGAGCCAGACGCCTGAAGCCTTGGCCATTGTCAGGCCTTCGTCGTCGATCAGGCTGGCATGCTCGATCGAGCGGACGCCAGCGCGGATCGCGGCCTTGATGCCTTCAGCGCCATGGGCGTGGGCGGTTGCATAGCTGCCATGCGCGCTTGCAACAGTCACAGCTGCGCGCATTTCGTCTTCGGTCAGTTCCGGCTGCCCCGGCTCGGTGCCGAGCGCCAGGACGGCGCCAGTCGCGATCAATTTCAAGAAGTCAGCCCCACCCTTGAACAGCGCTTCGGCTTTCTCGGCCGCTTCGGCCGGCGTCTTGACGACACCGAAGCGCATTTCGGGGGGTACGCTTCCGGGGGGCAAGCCGTTGATCTCTCCACCGCCGCCCGGGATCGTGATATAGGTGCCTGCAACGAGCATGCGCGGCCC